>DUVZ01000225.1 GCA_012840785.1 Bacteroidales bacterium | reverse complement strand
GAATCGAAATATCGCTCTACATGCTGATAAAAGCTTCTAAAAAGAACAGGCACATGCACAGGGTTTACACGCATTAGTGTAGTTATATAATCAAACATAGAGTCGAAGTTGTTTTTCACCACCAAATCGACAGTATCGTTGAAGAGTGCACCAGACTTCTTCAAGTACTTGTGCATCTTCTCCTCAAAGTCGGGTTCAATATCCTTAAACTGCTCAGCCAGTTTTGCAATATTCTTATAGAGATGAAACGTTTTGGGATTGCCCCTAAAGTTTACCGAATAGAGAGGATCGAGCTCCACATATTTAAAAGGAAGCTTAATACCACAATCGCGTGCAAACTCTTCAAATTCGTATGACATGCTAAAAAAACTAGGTCCTACATCAAACGTAAATCCATCCTTCTTTAATTGATTCAATCTACCTCCAGCTTGCGCATTCTTCTCTATAATTTCTACTTGGTAGCCTTGCTTTACTAGTCGCAATGCTGTAGCAAGTCCGCCAAGTCCAGCACCTACTATTAGTACACTTTTATTTTTATTCATTGTTTCTCTTTTTTAAAAAGGTGGGGTATAACTTATTTTTCACCCAAAGATAATTGGGCTCAATTTTCAATATAAGTTGATAATACTTTTCTGCTTTGTCATACTCATTTATCTCGGTATATGAGGTTGCTATATTTGTGAGTAGATGCAAGTAGTTCCAATCTTTTTTTATCATTATAGAGTCACTCTCCATAATGGTTTGCGCCTTTTTGTAATATTCAATAGCCTCCTCTTTCGAACCCCCAAATAGTGGAGGCATATAATACTGTGCATTGGCATATTGTATATAGCCAAGCGGATTGGATGGATTTTGCTCCATCGATTGTTTAGCTGCATCAATGCTTTTGGGTCCTACAAAAGGTGCTTTTAGTTTGTTAAGTCCAACAGAAAAACCATAAAAAGCAGATTTGTATGCTTGCACATAAGAAGGGTAGAGCGATGACTTTTCCAATTTCTCTAAATTATTTTCTGCTAATTTAAGGTATTCTTTAGCCTGCTTCTTGTCATCATTCTCCATACAAAAACCAATGAATCCGTACTGATAATTGATTAGTTCTAAGAGGAATGCATCAGATTTGTCTTGCTTTCGTTCAAGTTCATCAATCAAAATTTTCCATGCATCCATGTTGCTGTTTATAAAAGCATTGTAAACATCCTGCTTGTACTGTGCCGATAGTTTGAAAAAACTAAAAGCAATCAACAATATTGTTATTGTAATACGTTTCGTCCTTTCCATATATGTTCTTTTTTTAATCTGTTTTCAATCGATTTTACTATTATTATCCCTAAAGAGATTTGTTGCGGCAACAAGAAGATGATGTTTTGCTTTTATAATCATACCATTAAGCTAAAAATAGGTATAGAAAAAGAAATAGGGTGAACTGACAAAGCAATACTGCTAATGCTAAACCATTCTTTATCTTTATTTTCAACCATTTCAACCCAATATGAAATGCCACAGCAATAAGAAACCAAGTAGCGTAGTTTTGTAAAGGCACTGCAACTTCTTTCCAACTCCACATATCCATTCTTGGCGCTACTTGCTCCATCACAATATCGTATACAAGCATAGCCAACGATGCCGATAATATCTTAAAAATAGCGTGCATCTTAGTTTTTTCAAAGATGGCAGCAGTAGTATAAACCAAGAAAAACCAATTTGCACCAATAATCAAGGGGGTATCCCACAGTTTTACCCCTAAGTTATCTCCATAAGAGTAGGCTCCAAATATCACTCCGGTGTGAACGCCTGCAACTTCTATGAGATACGACACTATATAAATAAATAATAGGTATGCAATCAATTTTCCTCTCTGCTTGCTCTCATCCGATAGTGCAAGCACTGTAAAGCTGATCAGTAAAGCCAGAGGCGTTAGTTGCAAAAAGAAACTATTGCTGGCTGGCAATAACATTCCCACCAAACCCACAGAAAAGAATATAGCCAATAGCACAGCTATAGCAGTCTGTTTTGTTAGAAAAATCTCACGTATTCTATTGTAGCTACTCATCCTTTTGTTCTTTTTAATCGGTTACGCAGCATTATCGCCAATAAAAGCATCGTAAATCCATAAGCAAAATCCTCTATAGGTATTGTTATCAGTCGTATATTAAGATTTTCGGCATGATCGTACCAAACAACTGGGTTGGTTGTAAAAGCACCTGTGAGTGCTCCATTTACCAAAACAAAAGGAATAAAAATCACTAAGAATGTACAGTAGAATCTGCTTATTGTATCCGTCCAATCGAAATAGGCTATAGCAAGCACAACTAACGACACTATCATTATATACACCGTGTATGCTTTGTCTAAATTGAGCAGAAGAACCACCAATGCTATCACAAAAAGGAAAATAGTTAATCGCCGTGATACATTACTTGGTAATCTAAAATTTGGAAAGTAAGCATGCAACACATCGTGCAAAAATATACTAGCATAAGGTATGGCAATAAAGAAAAGCCACTCCTCTACAGGTAAATAAAAAAGAAACAGCCCCGATAGATAATCGCTATTGAATCCCCAAACACCTATTTTTGTGAAATAGATATCTCCCACAATATAAAACAGTGCAATGGCTATAACAGAAGGCAATAGATATTTCCACTGTTTATAAAACTGCACTTTCTTGTCGAAACTCAATAAAAAAGGTATCGATATAGATGCAATAAGTATGATAGTGTATAATGACATATCAGTTGTTTTTAAATCATATTCAGTTTGTATTGAATATATGCTTTACCTAATAGTATCAATTTTGTACCATCCGGCACTCTTATGCGCTTACTCATAATCTTTTCAGCTGGTGTTTGTTTTAGTTTTTGCAATAGTTTTTTGTAATAAACAAACGCTATATATACAGCAAATTTTGATTTACCTGGCAACTCCTTTATCCCTTCTTTAGCTTTATCAAAATCGTTTTCAATATCTTTAATTAATTGCTGTTTTACCTCATTTGTAAAGTTATCTGTCTCCACATCAGGAAAATAGAGTCTGTTCAACTCTTTTGTATCCTCTTTCAAGTCGCGCAGAAAGTTTACCTTCTGAAACGCAGCTCCCAACTTCATTGCTGGTTCTTTCAACTCCTCGTATCGCTGTTTATCTCCATCCAAAAAAACCAACAAACTCATAAGCCCAACTACATTGGCAGAGCCATGAATGTATGTGTCAAGCTCACTATTAGTGTCGTATACCTGTTTATTCAAATCGGCTCGCATACTTTTCAGAAAAGAGTCAACCAACTCACCAGGAAACTGATATTTCTTTACCGTCATACCAAACGAATGCAAAACAGGATTCATGCTTATACCTTGCTCCAATGTTTTGTAATACTCCCTCTCAAAATCGTCCAACAAAAACTCCTGGTCGGTATCATGAAATGTATCAACTATCTCATCAGCCAATCGCACAAATCCATATATACTGTATATTCCTTGGCGCATCTCGTGGGGCAAGCGACCCACAGCAATAGAAAAAGAAGTACTGTACTTCTTAGTGATTAATTTGCTGGTTGTAAAAGATATCTCGTTGTATAAATTCATTTAAAACT
>DUVZ01000224.1 GCA_012840785.1 Bacteroidales bacterium | reverse complement strand
GTAGTGGTGCAGGAAAAAAGGATGATGAAAACAAAATAGAACTGTTGGAAAAGATAGCTGGTGAGCTGAAAGAGTCTATACGTGCAACACGTGGCTATTTAAGAGAGTTGGGTTTCAATCTTACCGAGCTGATGAATGCCAAACCGATGGATAAGTTGGCAAAGCTAAATGAAGCAACCGATTGTTTGTCGCTTAACGAAAACACACGCACCAAGTTTGAGATGATGGCAAGGGATGTTTTCCGCAAATACAAAGCCTTGTATCCAGAAGAGCAGATAAAACCTTTCATTAGAGAGTTTAATGCCATTGAGGCTATTTATGGTCAGTTAAATCAGAAGGTAAAATCCGCAGATATTACCGATATTATGATGCAATTGCAAGCACTTGTAGATGAAAGTGTATTTGTAAAGCCACCTACCGAGCCACATATGGAAGACCCATATATAGATTTGAGTAGCCTTAACTTTGAAAAGCTTAAAGCTGCTTTTTCTAATGTGAAGAGAAAAAACACTTTTGTGTTTGATTTGCAAAAGGCAATAGCCCGTAAGTTGAAACAAATGGTGCAGGAGAATCCATTGCGATTGCAATTCTATGATGAGTATAAACGAATAATTGATGAGTACAATAGGGGCAAAGATACCAATGCAACGGAGGAGGCTTTTAATAAGCTAACAGAATTCTCTCAATCTTTGTCTGTTGAAGAGACACGTGCTATGCGTGAAGGTCTGACCGAAGAGACACTGGCAATATTTGACTTATTGAAAAAAGACAATCTCAACAAAAAAGAGATTGATGAAGTGAAAAAGATTGCTCAGCAAACATTGGATGTCTTAAGGGAGGAGAAACTAAAACTAGCCCGTTGGCGAGAAAGCACACAGATAAGAGCACAAATAAAAACTACTATCTACAACACACTATTGTGGCTACCAGAAGTGGCTTACCCAGAAGTGGAAGTGCTAGAGAAAGCTGATGTTGTTTATCAACATATATTCTCTAGCTATTCTGGGGAGGGGAGGAGTGTGTATAGTGCGTGAGGGGGGGGATTGATGACTGTTAAATATGAGCGTTTTATATAATCAATATCATGAAAATATGAGAATTAAAAAAGTTAATAGGAATATCCCAGGAGAAAGAGAAAACTCAAACGATAGATTTAGAGTTAGGTATAAAGATAAAAATGAATTCGATTTGTTAGTTGTAAATATATGCAGATTGAAAACAGAAGAAACTGTTACTTTTGAGTTCACATCTGATGAACTACCTGATAAAGATTCGATACACTTTTCTACATCTATTGAAAATGGAGTGTTTAGAGTGCATTGGTAACTAGAGATGTTATTTAAAATAGATTATTAAATAAACAAGAGCCTCCATAAAGTAGATTACTTACTATGGAGACTCTTTGTTTTAATCACACTTCCTTGTTACTACATAGGTTCAATCCTCTCATCATAATCACCATCGATAATATCGTTATTGGATAAATTGTCAAGAGTTTGCGACGAGAAGAGAAAGGTTGCATGGTAGTGTCCTATAAAGTGTGTAATTTTTTATTCCTTCCTCTGAATATTGTGTAGCGTAGCGCAGCGATATTCAGAGGAAGGAAT
>DUVZ01000223.1 GCA_012840785.1 Bacteroidales bacterium | reverse complement strand
AGTCTTCTTCAGTTCCTATAGTTACACCCAGAGCAGTATATATATTTCTTATCTCTTCGTTTTCGAGAATCTTATGAGGCATCGCTTTTTCAACATTCAATATCTTTCCACGTAATGGAAGTATTGCTTGAAAGATTCTATCGCGCCCCTGTTTTGCTGTTCCACCAGCCGAGTCTCCCTCGACAATAAACACTTCACACTCTGCAGGGTCTTTACTTGAGCAGTCGGCTAGTTTGCCAGGCAAACCACCACCAGTTAAGGGAGATTTGCGTTGAATCATTTCACGAGCTTTGCGTGCTGCATGTCTAGCTGTAGCTGCCAATATAACCTTCTCAACAATTATCCTTGCTTCCTTTGGATGCTCTTCTAAATAATAGCCTAGAGCCTCGCCAGTTGCTTGGTCTACAGCCCCCATCACTTCAGAGTTTCCTAGTTTAGTTTTTGTTTGTCCTTCAAATTGTGGTTCTTGCACTTTCACAGAAAGCACTGCTGTGAGTCCTTCTCTAAAGTCGTCGCCACTAACTTCAATTTTCAAACGCTCCAACATTTTAGAGTCATCAGCATACTTCTTTAATGTTCTTGAAAGAGCTCTTCTAAAACCAGTTAAGTGAGTTCCACCTTCTATGGTATTAATATTGTTTACATAAGTAAACACATTTTCGTTATACGATGTGTTGTAAGTCATAGCTATTTCAACAGGCACCCCATTCTTCTCGGTAACTATATGAATAGCATCGTCAATAAGGGGTTCTTTAGACCTGTCAATATATTTAACAAACTCTTGAAGTCCATTTTCAGAATAAAAAGATTCCGATTTAAAAGAACCATCTTCCTTTACTATTCGCCTGTCTGTAATATTAAGACGGATGCCAGCATTCAAGAAAGCCAATTCGCGTAAACGTGTAGCCAATATATCGTAACGATATTCGGTTACAGTAAAAATTGTTTCATCTGGTCTGAAGGTAATAATTGTTCCAGATACATCAGTGGTACCAACTTCTTTTACTGGATCTGCAGGTTTACCTTTCGAATACTCTTGAACATAAACCTTTCCTTCGCGATGCACTTCAGCTTTTAAATATATCGACAAAGCATTAACACACGACACTCCTACACCGTGCAAACCACCAGATACTTTATAAGTACCCTTGTCAAACTTACCACCGGCATGTAACACTGTCATCACTACTTCAAGTGCCGACTTTCCTTCTTTTTCATGAAAATCAACAGGTATACCACGACCATCATCTCTTACAGTGATAGAGTTATCTTCATTTATAAACAAATCAATTACCGAACAGTATCCTGCCAAAGCCTCATCAATAGAGTTGTCTATAACCTCATTAACAAGATGGTGAAGACCCTTTTCACTAGTGTCTCCAATATACATTGCGGGACGTTTTCTAACTGCTTCTAAACCTTCCAACACCTGAATATTGGATGCCGAGTAAGCATTATCTACTAAACCTTTATTTTCTTCTATCATTTTTTATATCTATTATATCTTATTGAATATAAGATTTTTACAAATTACTCGCTGTCTTAAAAAGAACAAGCAAATATACTGAAAAATAGCGATAACACCAACTGAAATAGCCAATATTACTCACCTTTTTACATATTGTTGGGAAATGAATAAATGCATTATAAGGAATTAACGCAAGAGTGAGAAACAGGCACAAGAGAAACAAAACTGACAATCACCATTATACAGTCAAGAGCAATGCTCTCTATGCTGCTAACAAGAGCGTATACAGCTTATACTGGGCAGTTTTTTGTAAAAGCTAACTGTTTTATCTCACACTTATACTAATTTCGCTTTTGTGCAAGTATCAATTTGCAACTAACAGGCCCCTGTTTTTTATAATTCACTCGTAGATGCGGCACAAAAGAGTTGGAAATCAATTCTACCGTGGTAGATTGGGCTCTCATGCTATGAAAATTGAATCTACGGTGGTAGATTGAAAATTCATGCTATGAAAACTGAATCTACAATGGTAGAAACGCTTTGAAATAATAAAATATTCACTTTTCTAAAAAACATGGGAGAAAAAAAATGCGAAAAGATAAAAAGCAGCTAAATATTGAAAAACTAATTGATAAAAAGAGAGCTCTACTTCGAAAATGGAAGTTTTAAAGTATGAATGGATGGAGTTTTAGAGACAAAAACAAAAAAAATCTTTTTCAAAGCAGATCTACCATGGTAGATGCAAGTTTCAACTGTTTTAAGCATTTTGAAGGGCTACAAAATACTTTGAAAAGATATAACAATTAATTACCATATACTCAGCGTAAAAAATCAAACAATTATTTTACAATTAGAAACAAAAAAAAGCCGAACAATAATGTTCGGCTCTATATCTTATAATCGAAATAAGTTATATACTTATTAAGACAACGAGTTCATATGCGCTGCCAACTTAGATTTTAAGTTATCTGCTTTCTTTTGATGAATCACATTTTTCTTTGCTAATTTATCTAGCATTGAACTAACCTCAGGATATTTAGCATGCGCCTCATCCTTTGAAGTCAACTCACGAAAACTGCGTACAGCATTACGAGTTGTTCTCGATGCATATCGATTGCTCAAACGACGAGTCTCTGACTGTCTAATTCTTTTTTCTGCTGATTTATGATTTGCCATAACGTGTAACTAGTCTAAAATTGTATTTAATTGGTAGCCCATAGGGGAATCGAACCCCTCTTTCCAGAATGAAAATCTGGCGTCCTAACCGATAGACGAATGGGCCATTTGACTTATTGTTTTACAACCGACAGGGGTTGTTTCTCAAATGCGAGTGCAAATATAGAACCTTTTTTCTATACTCCAAAACTTTTTGATGATATTTTTACATATTCCTGCTTTTTGTTTGATTTTTGACATTCCTACACTACCTTATGACACTATTTATCAAATAATAGCGGTATAGTTTCCGAGATTGATTTTTTTTCCCTACTTTTGCACCCCATATATAACTAACAAGTATAATATTAAAACGAGATAAAAATGAAAAGAACATTTCAACCTTCAAACAGAAGAAGAAAAAACAAACATGGTTTCCGTTTACGCATGTCTACTGCAAACGGAAGAAGAGTAATTAGAGCACGTCGTGCTAAAGGTAGAAAAAGAGTATCAGTTTAGCATGAAGGATAGTAAATATCCGATTAGTACAATATAAAATGAGCAAAGAAATTATTATATATTTCTTTGCTCATTTTTATTTTACACAACTTTCTAAACGAAATCGGATGCTTTTGACGAAGCAATCTGTTTTTTTTATACCTTTGTAAGTACATACATATATATAATGTATATACTTACATAAATATCACTCATTATCCTATTTTCAATAAATATGAATGCAAAGAGAAAAACATCAAAAGGTAATTTTAAAGATAGTATAATAAAGAATATACTCCTTATGATAACACTGGGTGTAGCTGTTTTAGTGGCTAGCCTAGTATTTCTACATATATATACACGCCAAAGCAAATCTGTGAAGGTGCCAAATGTGAGAGGCAAACAACTAAATGAAGCAATGGTTTTACTTAAATCTAACGGACTAGACTATGAAGTGATAGACTCTTTATACCAAAAAGAGGCTACACCTGGTGCTATTATCGAACAGATACCCGATCCAAATAGCACAACTAAGGAGGGGCGCAAGGTTTTTCTAACCATTTATTCTAGCAGTCCTAAAGAACTTGTAATTCCAGACTTAGCAGACAATTCGCTTAGACACGCCGAGGCACTGCTTATATCAATGGGTTTCGAACAGATTACTATTGAAGAGGTTCCGTCGGAACATGATCAGCTAGTGCAAGCAGTAGTATATAGAGGACGGAAAATAAAACCAGATGAGAAAATACCTGCTGGTGCACCTCTAACAATTATTGTTGGAAGCAAATCTCTGTTGAATATCGACAATGAGTATAATTCCTATCCAAATAATGATGCTACTAGAGAACCTACACAAGAAAGTAATCCAATAGTTGATGACTCGTTTTTTTAAAATGCCGTGCAAAAAGAAAAATTTAATGACAAGGACAATCTGTTTGACCAAGATGACTTAACAGACGATAATAGTGAGCAAAAATATATACATTATCAATATACAGCTGATAAGGGTCAAAGTTTGCTTAGAATTGACAAGTTTTTAATTGATAAAATTGAAGGTGTCTCTCGCAATAAAATACAACAAGCTGCAGAAGCCAATTGTGTTTTAGTGAATGACAAACCTGTAAAATCGAACTATAAAATAAAACCATTCGATGTAGTTACGGTTGTTATGGACAAACCGCGCATCGAACTTGAAATAACACCTGAAGATATTCCCTTAAACATAGTGTATGAAGATGATGACTTGTTGATAATAAACAAGCAAGCCGATTTGGTGGTACACCCTGGATATGGCAATTACTCAGGCACTTTACTTAATGGTGTAGCACACCATCTAAAAGATGAACCAGACTTTGATGCAAACGACCCCAATTTGGGATTAGTACATCGTATAGACAAAGATACATCTGGATTGCTGCTTATTGCAAAAAATCCCTTAGCAAAGTCTTTCTTAGCAAAACAATTTAAAGCTAGAACAACTAAAAGAGAGTATGTTGCACTAGTGTGGGGAGCTATAGCCGAAAACGAGGGACGAATTGAAGGAAATATAGGACGCGACCCTAAAAACAGATTACTTATGCGTGTTTTTCCTGAAGGAGATCAAGGCAAAACAGCAATTACACACTATAAAGTTGCAGAAAGACTAGGATATGTAACCCTTGTAAACTGCCAGCTTGAAACAGGTCGTACACATCAAATACGTGCCCACATGAAACACATTGGACACACTTTGTATAATGATGAACGCTATGGAGGTAACGAAATATTGCGTGGAAAGAACACATCAAATTATAAACAGTTTGTAAGAAATAGCTTTGAGGAGTGTCCTCGTCAATGTTTGCATGCTAAAACTTTGGGCTTTGTACACCCAACTACAAAGGAGGAGATGGTTTTTCATAGCGAACTGCCTGCAGACATGTTAAAGGTGGTAGAGAGATGGAGAAACTTTGTACAAAACAATGAAATTTGAACTAAAAACTGTAAGTTGCAATTTATTTGACAAAAAATAAGATGACAAAAAAAAATATAGCTGTAGTGTGGGGAGGATACTCGTCAGAAAAAGAAGTCTCCGAGAGAAGTGCTCAGGGTATGTATAACTTCCTTGACAAATCTATATATAATGTAATAAAAGTGTGCATAGACCATAATGAATGGACTGCACAACTATATGGTAAGTCGTACTCAATTAACAAAAACGATTTTAGCTTTATAGCTGAGGGCAAGCATATAAAGTTTGACTTTGCCTATATAATAATTCACGGCACCCCAGGTGAAGATGGACCTTTGCAGGGTTATTTCGATATGCTCAGAATACCCTACTCAAGTTCTGGGCTACTAGCATGTGCACTCACATTTAGCAAATACACTTGCAATAATTTCCTTAAAAGTTTCGGCATAAATGTAGCAAACTCCATTTTGATAAGACAAAATAATCAGTATAATACACAAAGTATTGTTGAAGAGCTGAAATTGCCACTATTTGTAAAGCCTAACATTGGGGGGTCTAGCTTTGCTATCACAAAAGTAAAAGAAGCAATAAATCTACAAGACGCAATAAACGAAGCTTTTACCGAGGCTGACGAAGTGCTCGTAGAAAGCTTTATTGATGGCACCGAAGTTACTTGCGGATGCTATAAGACTGAGAAAGGAAAGACAGTTTTGCCTGTAACAGAGATTGTTACTCACAACGAGTTTTTTGACTATGAAGCCAAATACGAAGGACAGGTAGACGAAATAACACCTGCTCGCATCTCCCTTGAACTAACCCATCAGATACAGCAACTTACATTAAAGCTGTACGATCTTGTGGGTGCAAAAGGAATAGTAAGGGCTGACTATATAATTAGTAACAATCAACCTGTTTTACTAGAAATAAACACAGTGCCGGGGATGACTGAAACAAGTTTTATACCTCAACAAGTAGAGGCTGCAAACTTGAATATAACAGATGTTTTGACAGAGATAATCGAATACGAATACAACAAAATTAAAAGCTAAATTTATGATGATGGAATCTAACAATAGCAGAGACAAAAGTTATGAGTTTACATATACAGAGTTTGATGACATTCGTCCACTACACGACTCCCAGGTAAAAGAATCGATTGAGCTTTTACTTAATGACAAAATGTTTAAGGCTGTGATAGAGCCAGTTGTTGCACCTATTACTTGGGATGAGTTTTCTAAACAAATGCGTGAGCTTAACTCCATCTATGCGTTTCAGAAAAAAGTGATATACAATCTCATCCTAAAGTTTATAAAAAACAATGTAGATGAGCTGGAGCTATTAAACCCAAGAGAAATAGACCTACACAAAAGCCACACATATATATCAAATCATCGCGATATAATATTAGATGCAGGTTTATTAAATATATCTTTAGAAGAGCAAGGGTATCAAACAACAGAAATAGCTATTGGCGATAACCTTCTAATCTATCCTTGGATTACCACAATAGTGAGGCTAAACAAAAGCTTTATTGTAAAGAGAAATATTCCCGTTCGTCAAATTCTAGAAGCTTCGCAACATCTGTCAAAATATATGCATAAAACTATTAGCGATAAAAAACAGTCTATTTGGATTGCTCAGCGTGAAGGTCGTGCAAAAGACTCGAATGATAGAACACAAGCAAGCATGCTGAAGATGCTAACACTTGCTGATAGAAAGGATCCAATAAAAAGTCTTAAAGCCCTTAACATAGTTCCTCTCTCCATCTCATATGAATACGACCCATGTGATTTTCTGAAAGCACAAGAGTTTCAGCTTAAACGTGATATTGAAGATTACAAAAAAAGCAAACAAGACGATCTTATTAATATGATGACGGGCATACAAGGCTATAAAGGGAAAATATACTTCAGAGTTTGTAAACCTTTGAACGAAGAGATAGACTCGATATCAACGAACAACAAAGCTACCCTGCTACAGGATGTGGCAGATTTAATAGACAAAGAGATTTTCAAAAACTACGAAATATATACCATCAACTATATAGCTTACGATATACTAAACAACAGCAAAAGATTTGATGACAAATACAACCCGGATGAGAAAAACAGCTTTGTTGAATACGTAAACAAACAAGTTGATAAAATAGAAATTGAAAACAAAGATGTTGATTATCTAAGAACTAAGATAGTAGAGATGTATGCCAATATACTTATCAATCATCTATCTGTTCAAGAATAAACTTGCCCCATATAATGAGAAATAGGGCCACACTTATATTTTTAACGCTTATTTTTTTAGTCTTTGTCGGTTGTGATAAAGATGAAGCACGTATTCCCAATTATTTTGTTGAATTTGCAACAGTTGTAAAGACAAAATCATCAATAATGTTTGAACTAGACAACGGATATGTTTTAACTCCTGATAAAAGTTCAAATTATGATTTGGACAATGGTAATCGTGTAATTTTAAACTATACTCCTTTAGAAAGTGGCTCTATCAAAATAAATAGTGTGCAAGTTGTTTTCTTAGGTACTATTGAAGCTGTAGAAAATCCAAGTGAAATAGAGTCTGATGCAGTTAAAATAATAAGTATATGGAAAAGTGGGAAGTATTTAAATATCTCTCTTCAGGTAGACTATCACTCTAAAGCACACTCAAGTGGTCTGTTTAAAGATATGCAATTAGACATCCCCATATTATATTTTAAATATTCAAGATTAGATGACCCACCTGGAGCACCTACTCTTAAATATTTATCTTTTGATATTGAAAATTTGCGAGATGAAAACTTCTCAATCTACATCAACACACATGAAGGTGAACGCAAGTTCGACTTTTATATAAAATAGCAGATTTAATAACCTGATAAAATAGACTCTTATTCAATTGTAAAGTCGATTGGCAAGATACATTTCACACTCACAGTTTCACAACCATTCTTTCCTGGTGTCCATTTTGGCATCATGCTTAACACACGTAGTGCTTCATTATCAAGCTCGGGATCTAAACCATTAACAATCTCAATGTTTGACACAGTTCCATCTTGTCTCACAATAAACGAACAGAGTATACGTCCCTGAATATTCTCTGCTTTAGCACGTTCTGGATATCTTATATACTCCGAAATGAATTTAGCCAATCCCTCTTCCCCTGTTGGAAATTGAGGCATCACATCTACAATTGTAAACACCTCTTCGTTTGGATCTAGAGGCATCGACTTGCGTGTTTGCGCAGAAGATGCTGTAGAGTATGAGCTCCGCCCACCTTTACTTAACTTAAAATACATGGGAACATAATTTCTAGCCCTTACATTGTTTCCTTTATATACTGCAGGCCTCCATGGTGGCATCGATTTAATGATACGCAATGCTTCAGCATCTAAAAGAGGATGTGCACGATGCATAATTTTGAAATCTGACAATGTTCCATCAAGCTCCACCACAAAATTGTACACCACTAAACCCTGAATATCTTTTTCAGCAGCTTCTCTAGGATACTGCAACGATGAAGAGATAAAACTTTTCATTGCACCACTTCCTCCTGGAAACATTGGGTCTATATCGGGCATCTCTATAATTTTCCCAGTCGATTTTGGAGGATTTGTTTGTTCTATTAGATACTCATCAACTGAGCGTGTTTTTAATAAAGATTTTGCCTCAATTGTTTGAAAACTTCCTGCAAGCAGAAATAGTGAAATAAGTACAGATACTATCATTGTGTAAAGTCTCATCTAATTTAAAATAGAAATTTATCTTGATAATTAATTAAAGATACAAATGTATGAAAATTTATTAGGACAAATAAGCCCTTTTACTGTTTATGGTGTTTTTAACAAAAGAGTCCCCATTAAGACAACATGACAAAACTCTCGCAATATGACTATTAAACCAACTTAAAGCTGATCGAATTTATTATCGAAGTGTTCCCTCTGGGAATTTTACTTTATCAGGCTCATTATTCAACAAGGGCAAAGCATATCTCAATATTCGATTCCTTCTACCTGCCGCATCTTTCGGTTCTACAGGATAAGAAACTACAGCCTCCATCCATGCATAAGAGTTAATACGGAAATATACAGCTGGTTTCCACTCTACTTTATCTTGATCTGCAAGCTGAGGGTATTTATCTTTAAAGTCTTTTGTAGATGCTGACAATAAACACTCTTCCACAAACTGCAAATCGCTCGTATAAGCAATTTGAATTGGAATCTCATTCCATATAAAGGGAATTTCAGGTCCTGAATAATTTATCACCTCTTCCCTCAACACTAAACTGTTAGGAAACCTAATTATCCTCCCACTGCTTCTATCGTTACCCAAATAATCGCCGCTACACTCTAGTATAGAAGTATCTAAGTAACTTATAGATACCACATCGCCACGGTGTCCTTTTATCTGAATACGGTCTCCAACAAAGTATGTGCGACGAAAAACTAAATATATCCAAGCAATAAAGGACGTTATGGGTGCTTGTAAAGCAAAACCTAAAACTAGGGAGATTAATCCAAAACTAACTGCAGCGGCATAAAGGTTTTGAAACAGAAAAGAGATAACAACAATCATGCTGAAAACAATTGCTAGGAATCTAGTAATTCTTAATAAATTGTATCGTTCTCCCTCAATTTCGGAATGAATGCTAATTACCTTTGTAATGATTTTACTTATCAAGAAAATTAAGGTAATGAGAAACAAGCTCATGCTAAACTTTTTCAAAAAAGGGACATATATACCCCACGACTCAAAGTATTTCAAGTCTAACAGGTAGTATATAGTAATAAGCAGTGCAGATGCTACTCCATAAAACTTGATCCAGTATTTAGTTCTCTGAATTTCCATAAAGTGTGTTTTAATGTGAACTGCAAAAATAACAACAGGTTGAAATGAGCGAAATAGTCTCTGATTTGAGCTAGCTCCTGTTTAGTTAACTTCTACAATCATTTGTGGAAGCAAACATAGTGAAATAATTTGCAATGTTTATAATTGTCTTGTCTATTTTTTGTGTGTTAATCTTTCAACTAGATTAAAAACCCCAACTTATCCCCATGTATGCATGCCTTGGTAGTGATGGATAATAATATCGCGGCTCGGCAGGACCAAATGATTTAGCATTTACAATAACCATAGATGCATAGTGTGCATTAGTTATATTATTAATGCCGAGATACAAGGTAAGAGATGAGCCTTTAAATGCTTGAAACCGATTTGATAGTTTAATGTTGCTAAAGAAGTAAGAAGACACTGAGGCTGTATTTGCGTCATCTAAATATTGATTACCAACAGATTGAAACTGTGCATCAATAGACATTGATGGGATTGGAGCCCATTGAAAACTAAGCTGTGCCATATATCTTGGAATGCCAGGTAAGAGATTTCCATCATACACCATACCATCACTAGTAAAATCGACAAATCGATTCCTCGAAAAAGTATAACTAAAGTTGGAAGTTAATTGACCTGGAAATTGATTGTAAGAAAAAATCCTATTAAGTATTGTTACCTCTGCTCCTTTATGACGAGTTTTACCAGCATTGATTCCTGTAAAGATATCTTCTGAAACTCGTTTGGTAACCAATAGATTGTTCAACTCAATCCAATAAAGAGAAGCATCAACCTCCATCTTTCCATCAAATAAAAACAGACGAGTACCAAGTTCATACTGAATACCTTCTTCGGGTTTTATGTGAGGATTAATATCACCCTCTGGTAATAATGCTTCCTCTGGTGATGGAAGAGAAAAACCATGACCAACCGACGCATATAAGGCAATTTTTTTATGCAGAGCATAATTGACACCAATGCGAGGCGAAAACATGGAGGGGAAACTACGGCTACCTGAGTTATCATCATCTTCATAAAACTCATCTATCAATTTATATTGAATAGTGTTGTAGGCAGCTGCTAACGAAATGTTTAACTTCGATGTAGGGCGGTAATATACAGCACTAAACAGATTGAGATGGTTGCGTTTTTCTCTATTTTTGTTCAACAATATATCGTCTTTATCTATCATCCATTTATATTCATCTGCAATCCACTCTAAACCCACAACTACATCACTCTTTGATGAATGATATGTTAGTTTATTACGAATACCTCCACCCAGCGATGCATCATCTAGGTTATTAAATGGTCGTCTTTCATAACTATCATTCCACTTTCCAAAAAGAATAAGCTTGTTTTTCCAATTCGAATTAAACTGCTTGACAAAAGAAACACCCCCTACCCCTTTGTGATATCTTTTATATCCCTCTACATCTTTCCAATTGTGGGCAGCTTCTTTTGGATTAGTCTCGAAATCAGTTTTACCTAACGAGCTTGGAATTCCTGCATTTAAATAAGTTGCATATAAAAAATACTCAATATCAAATATTTTAAATTTAACATCACCAGCAGCAAGAGCAGTGCGTTTCTTCAAATGATTGTTTTCACGATATCCATCAGAGTTAACTGCAGAGAGATGAGCTTGAAATGAAAATCTGTCAGTTTTAAAATTTTGTTGCACATCTGCTTTCATTGTATTGAAAGCACCATAATGAATTTGAGCATTGGTGTGTGTGCGTCTATTTATTGCAGTAGACATATTAATTGTTCCACCCAATCCCGATCCATATAAAGCAGATGCAGGACCTTTCACAACTTCTAGTCTATCAATCATGTGCAAGTTAATATCCTCTGGGTTTGAAACACCATCTGATGAAGTAATAGGGATATCGTTTAAATAAAACTTTATTCTATTAGTATTATAAGGCGTTCTACTTCCCATTCCACGAATCACTATTCTACTTGTAGCATAAGTTCCACTTTGCATATAAACCCCAGGCAAGGAGTTGATAGTAGCTGCCATTGAATTAGCATCCCAAGCCGAAATTGCATCGCCTGTTAGCACCGACAGACTGCCAGGAATACGACTCAAACTACTTTTTGTTTGATAAGCATTTACAGTTACCTCTTCTAACACTACTGTAGAGTCTAACGAATGGAAAGTTTTGTCTTCTTGAGCTAAAAACACCAGAGAAAAAGCAGAGAACATGAAAAGTAGAATAATCCTGTAGCAGTAATCCATATCTATTTTTATTATTTATGCAGATCTAAACTTTATAGCTGTAAGTAAATGTCACCAACAAACAATATAACAAAGCCCACTAAAACTTGTTCCTTCACTCTCTTTTTTTTAGAATGTAACTACTGAAATAGTTAAAAAAACCAATCAGACAACACTCCACAAAAAACATTTGGATAAAGCCTCAACCAAACAATTGAAGGCAAATTAGCCGATTTACTTATACATTGGATTCAAAACAACCAACTTTACTTTAAAACAATTACAAACAGATTCAAATCAGCAACTTTAACAAATTCTATCAAAGCGCTTTAATGCCAATAAAAGTAGACTTCTTATTTCAGCTCAAGAACTAATTTGCGATTTCGTTGTTTAAATAACAAGACAAGTTATTTTGAATCATTCCAAATAACAAAGCAAACTCGATAATATCAACTTAAAACATTACGCAAATGATTTTTAAAGAATTTGATCCATTAGAAGATAAGATACTCAGGATTATCGATAATGACGGTAAGGTTATTAATCCAAAACTAATGCCTGACCTAGACAACGACACCATAATAAAAGCATACAAGGATATGCTTTTTGAGCGTGTAGCCGATGAAATGGCAGTTTCCTATCAGCGCCAAGGTCGCATGTACACATTCCCCCCCAACCACGGACAAGAAGCAATTCATATAGCAGCAGGAATGAATATGCAAGAGGAAGATTGGTTGGTTCCTGCTTTTCGCGAGCTAGGTGTAATGCTGGCAAGAGGAGTAACAATGAAAGAGATTTTCTTGTACTACAATGGCAACGAACAGGGCAGCAACTTTGCTAATGCAAAAAAAGTATTACCCATAGCCATTTCAATTGGTACTCAATACCAGCATGCAGCTGGAATAGGTTATGCAATTAAATACCAGAAAAAAGATGAGGTTGTTTTCCCATTTATTGGTGATGGTGGCACATCAACTGGAGATTTTAATGAAGCACTAAATTTTGCTGCAGTATGGGATGCACCTGTAGTTTTCACTATTCAAAACAATCAGTATGCTATTTCCGTGCCTATTAGCAAACAAACAAAAGCTAAAAACTTAGCCCTCAAAGCAGTTGCCTTTGGCATGAAAGGTATAAAAGTTGACGGAAACGACATCTTTGCCATGCATGTTGCTTATAAAGAGGCAGCTGAACATGCACGCTCGGGGAAAGGACCAATTCTTATTGAGGCACTTACCTATAGAAGAGGAGCCCACACAACATCTGATGACCCGACAAAATATAGAACTAAAGAGGAGGAAGACAAATGGGCTTTGACCGATCCATTGGTAAGATTAAAGAAGTATATGGATGAAAAAGGTATTTGGAAAGAAGATGAAGAGAAATTGATAGCCAAATACAAAAAAGAGGTAGATAAACAATTCTTAGAAGCAGAAAACTTTGGTCCTTATCCATTAAATGAAGTGTTTGACTTTATGTACACAGATATGCCCGAAGACCTAAAAAGACAAAAAGCAGAATACGAACAATTTTTAAACTGGAAGGAGAATAGATAATGAGTGTAATGACAATGGTAAAAGCTATTAATGATGCGCTTGACATCAAACTAGCTGACGACAAATCGGTTGTAGTATACGGTGAAGACGTAGGAGTAGAAGGTGGTGTGTTTAGAGTAACCGAAGGTCTACAAGTAAAACATGGTGTTGAAAGAGTTTTTGACTCACCTCTAGCCGAATCTGCTATTGTAGGTACTGCAATGGGGATGGCTTTAGCTGGACTCCGCCCTGTTGTAGAAATGCAGTTTGATGGTTTTTCATATCCTGCTTTCAATCAAATAATATCAAATGTATCACGCATCCACAACCGTTCGCGTGGTAGATTTAAAGCACCTATGGTAATTCGATTTCCATATGGAGGAGGTATCAATGCATTGGAACATCACTCAGAAAGTCCCGAAGCACTATATGCACACATTCCTGGGCTTAAAGTTGTTGTTCCTTCCACGCCTCACGATGCTAAAGGACTGCTAATAGCAGCTATAGAGAGTGACGACCCAGTTATCTTTATGGAGCCTAAGCGCATCTACCGAGCTATTAAACAAGAGGTGAGCGATGAGAAGTTTAGCATCCCTATAGGAAAAGCAAAAGTACTTAACGAAGGATCTGATGTTACTGTTGTAGCTTTTGGCGCTATGATTCGAGAATCACAAAAAGCGATGGCAATGGCAAAAGAGGCAGGTATATCTGTAGAGCTTATAGATTTAAGAACTATCTATCCAATTGATAGAGAGACAATCATAGAATCTGTAAAAAAGACAGGACGCTTGGTTATTGTGGCTGAAGCCACAGAGTCATTTAGTGTAGGCTCGGAACTAATGGCAATTGCAAACGATGGTGCATTCTTGCACCTTGAAGCACCGCCACGCAGGGTGATGGGTTTCGACACAATTGTGCCATTGGCGCAAGGTGAGAAACATTTCATGATCTCACCTGAACGAATATTTTACGAAATAGAGAAAACAGTCAAATTCTAAATCAAAAACAAATGAGATATATATTTAATTTCCCCGATATAGGTGAAGGCTTAGAAGAAGGTACTATTTTAGAATGGTACGTAAAAAAGGGCCAACAAGTAAAAACAGGAGACAATCTTGTTCAAATGGAGACCGACAAAGTGGTAGCCGACATTCCATCACCAAGAGACGGAACTATTGTAGCCCTCTTTGGTGAAGAAGGAGATGTTGCTATAGTAGGTGAACCTTTAGTTGAGATTGAAATTGAGGGTGTACATGGTGAAGAAGCTCAAAAAGAGGCGAAAAAAGAAGTAGAAGAACAGTTTGCTCCAGAACCCGAAGAAGAGGAAGAAGCTGCAGCCGTTGTAGGAACAATGGAGACTGCAGGCAAAAGTGCAGTACTAGCAGCCAGCGATGAGGGTAGTGAAAAAGAATCTGGAAAAGATGAAAAACCAACCCGAAAAGCATTGGCTACACCTGTAGCTAGAGCTATGGCTAAAGATAAAGGTATCGATATTAATGAAGTTAAAGGTTCGGGTCCATCTGGAAGGGTTATGAAAGAGGATATCGAAAACTTTATACCAACTAAAAAAGGCGCTCCAAAAGGAAAAGAGAGAGATATAGAAGATGTAACCTACGAACCTCTTACACAGATAAGAAAAGCAATTTCTAAAAACATGCTTAACTCTAAGCATAGTGCTGCTCACATGTCTGTATTTGAAGAGGTGGAGGTTTCGGAACTTATCAATGTAAGAAGTAGATACAAAGAAGCATTTGCAGAAAAAGATGTAAGGCTAACCTACTTACCTTTCATTGTAAAAGCTGTAGTTCATGCATTGAAACATCATCGTACAATAAATTCACAAATGGATTTAGACAACGATAGAATGATATACAACAATCGCTACAACATTGGTATTGCTGTTGATACTGCTCAAGGATTGGTTGTGCCAGTAATTAAAGATGCTGACCAATTAAGTATAACAGAAATAGCCCAACAAATAACTGAGTTGGCTGAAAAAGCTAATACTCGCAAACTAACTATGGATGATATGAAAGATGGCACATTCACTATTACCAACTATGGTTCTATTGGAGGTATATTTGCCACACCAGTTATCAACTATCCAGAGGCGGGAATCTTAGGCGTTGGACGCATTGTTAAAAAACCAGTTGTTAAAAACGACGAAGTCGTGCCTGGTAGCATGTTAGCTCTTTCACTATCAGTAGATCATCGTATTGTAGATGGAGGCGAAGCATCGCGCTTTATAAACAGAGTTATGAAATACCTTGCCGATCCAGTAGCGTTGCTCATGGAGTAGTGCAAATAGGCATCTATCTCTTATATAAAAAATAATAAGAGGTAGGCTTTTCACAACTTTAAAACTTATAATAATTAAATGAACTCACAATAAATATAATGATATGGATTACGATCTAATAATAATAGGCGCAGGACCTGCTGGATATGTTGCAGCAATAAGAGCTGGCCAACTAGGACTAAAGACTGCAATAGTAGAAAAAAAACATGTTGGAGGAATGTGTCTCAACTGGGGTTGCATACCCTCAAAAACAATATTGGAAAGCGCCAAGGTATATGAAAAAACTAAAACTCTTGCTGAATTTGGAATTGATGGAGTTGACTTAGAAAACCTATCCTTCAATTGGGATACAGTTAAAAAGAGATCAAAAAAGATTACTAAAAGACTAACGGCTGGTGTAAACTTTCTTCT
>DUVZ01000222.1 GCA_012840785.1 Bacteroidales bacterium | reverse complement strand
CAAATCTACCACGGTAGAAATGTTTGGGGACGACAAAATGAGCGCTGTTTTACTGAAAGCTAGAAAAAAGGGAGATAATTGGATGGTTTTTTCTGCTGTTTTGGAATTAGATGAGGTAAATGGAGAAAAATTGGGTGTAAATAAAAATTTCAGATGCTGATTGCTGTAAAAACCAGCCTGGAAAATAAAAAAGAGGCATAAATACTCAATAAATTTCAGAGTTCTAAAAAAAAGTCTCTTTTCCAACACATCTACCATGGGGTTTGCAATTTTCAGCTGTTGAAAATCAAATCTACCGCGGTAGAAATGTTTTGGGCTACTGAAAACATTTTCTCCGCAGTAGAAGTGTTTAGAAAAATGTTCGGTTTCCTCTTTATCGATCTGAATAAAAAAACACTATCTAGAAGAGTGTGTAAATAATAATCAGACTTTAATAGCCACCTTCAAGATTGCATTTGTTAATTGAGATTGCAGCAAATAATAAATGAGATTACTACTTGTTTCATTAGTTTTTAGTAAGTTTGTAATTAGGCTAATTTTAGAAAAAAGATAGTGGAGTTTTAAATTCTTGCACTAATTCGAATCTAGTGCAAGCTTATTTTAAAAGGTACAATGGATACAACTAAATTATGGAAGCGGTTTTTGAAATATGGCGATGAGTCTTCGTACTCTGCTATATACAACTCCCATATAGATAAGTTGTACTCTTATGGGCTTCATTTAGGGTTTCACAGTGAAGAGTGTAAAGACGCTATACAAGATGTTTTTTATAAACTCTATCTTTCAAGTGAAAGTTTGAGTAGAGTAAATAATATAACTGCATTTCTGTTTAGATCTCTCAAAAACAGATTGATAGACATTTCACGCAAAAACTCGAGAATGCAAAGTATTGAACTGATAAATCAGTCATTTTCTATCGATGTTACTATTTTAGATGATATTATTGATGCCGAAAATGCTGCATTGCTTAAAAGCAAAGTAGAAGAGCTTTTAAATAGCCTTACATCTCAACAGCGCGAAGCTGTATATTTAAGATATATGCACGAGCTTGATTACAACGAGATAAGCGAACTGCTTAATATCAACCCCGACTCTGCCAGAAAACTGATGTTTAGAGCCATGAAAAAACTTAGAGAACAAACTGCTAACCATTACTCTAAGGCGCAAATAATGTTTATTATATCCCTTATTACGAGCATTTAAAACTGCTTTAAATGTTAAAAAACAAACTTTTTTGTTTTTATTGTCCACAAAATAGACTTTGCATCGTCATGTTAGTAAAAGCGTATTTGTGGATAAAAAAGAAAACTTCCTTTTAGACAACGATTTTATAGAATGGCGACTCTTTCGAACGGAAGAGCAAAATGCTAAATGGGCTAAATACATTCAAGAAAACCCTCATCTTAAGCAAAGTATTGAAGAGGCTATTGCTGAGTTTGGTGCATTAAGCATGGATAAGCACTCATTGCCATCAACCGAAAAAGATGCCCTCTACACAGCATTGATGAAAAATATACATAAGCAGAAGAGAAGAAAGCTCTATTTGCAATACTTCACGTCGATTGCAGCTGTTTTGGTTATAGCTATTGTTTCGGTTGTTTACCTACAGATGCATAAAAGCAAGTCTCAACTTGGATTAATAGAGAATAATACAATTATTGGTCAAACATTAAACGAGCAAGAGGTTTATATCATCTCTGGGGAGAGTAAAACTAACCTTACAAACAACTCCGAACTTGAACTAACACATGATGAAAACGTAGTTGTAACTGATAGTGCAAAAACCAAACAAGAGATTAGATTGGCTACAACTTCGATGAATAAGCTGGTAGTTCCATATGGAAAACGCTCTAATCTTGTTTTAGCCGATGGAACTAAAGTTTTTATAAATTCTGGAACACAAGTTGATTTCCCCACAAAATTTACTGGCAATACAAGAGAAATTACTGTAAATGGAGAGGTGTTTATTGAGGTCGAAAAAGATACCTCGAAGCCATTTATTGTTCACACTAATAGTATGAGTATTGAAGTATTTGGAACCTCTTTCAATGTTACTGACTATGATGACGACTTTTCTAAAACAGTGGTTTTGGTTGAGGGCAGTGTGGCTATTAAAGCCGACGGTAGAGAGACGATGCTAAAGCCAAACAGAAAACTTGAAATAAGAGACGGAGAGTTTAAAGAAGAAACTGTTGATGTTTCAGAGTATATAAGTTGGACTAAAGGGGTGTTGGAGTGCAACGAAATGCCGTTTTCAGAAATTCTAAAAAGAGTGGGTCGATATTATAATGTTGATTTCGAAAATAGCCCAGATATTCTGTTGAACAGCAAAACATGTTCTGGCAAGCTGTTTTTATCGGATAATTTAGATAGTGTTATGGTATCAATATCTGTTTTATCATCAACTAAATATACAAGAGAAGACAATATAATTCACATTAGTAAAAAATAATATGCCTATAAGAAAAATCTAATATGTCAAAACAAAAGATCGAACAATGTTGCAGCATTGTTCGATCACTAGAAAATAAGTTCACAAGTAACTATTAAGCAATAAATTACGTAAACCATAAATTCATTACAAATGTATGAAAGAAAAAGCTAAAACAGACTGTTTTGCAAACAAAAAATGCAATAAACTTCTGAAAATTATGAAAGTGTCATTCTTATTATTGTTTTTCTGTATTTTTACAATGACTGCAGAAAACACCTACTCTCAACAAGCGGAAGTGTCTTTAAGATTAAACAACGTAACTTTAAAGACCGCTATCTCTGAAATAGAAAAGGAGAGCGATTATGTTTTTCTTATTATTGATGAGGCAAAAAATGAATTAGATGCCATAACATCTATCAATGCTAATAAAGAGAGTATTAGCAATATTCTTAAAAGCATCTTTGATGGCACAGGGTTGGGATACAATGTTGTTGAACGACAAGTGTCGGTGTATAAAGATGAAACAAATAAAAAAGCCGATGCTAAAACTGTTGTATCAGCTGTAGCACAGCAACAAAAAAAGAAAATAACAGGTGTAATTCTTGATGATTATGGCGAGTCTGTAATAGGCGCTAATATTATGGAGAAAGGCACCTCTAATGGTACAGTAACAGATTTTGATGGAAACTTTACGCTTGAGGTAGCAAATAATGCCACTCTTCAGGTTTCATATATTGGCTATATTACGCAAGAGATAAATACAGCGGGTAAAACTTCGTTTAATATCATTTTGATAGAAGATACACAAGCATTAGACGAAGTGGTTGTAGTAGCATATGGCGAGCAAAAGAGATCGGCCTTTAGTGGTTCGGCAGCTGTTGTTTCTTCAGAGTCAATTAGTCGTAGACCTGTTTCTAATGTGATGAACGCATTGGAGGGAATGTCTGCTGGCGTTCAGGTTCAAACCTCATCAGGGTCTCCCACAGCAAGTCCATCATTTCGTATTCGTGGAGCAAGCTCTATCAATGCCGGTACAGAACCATTAATTGTATTAGACGGTGTGCCTTACGAAGGTGGAT
>DUVZ01000221.1 GCA_012840785.1 Bacteroidales bacterium | reverse complement strand
TTTTGTGCCACGTATCAGGTATTGGATCAAAATGCCCCCTACGGCTATCATTATAATTTACCCCATAGTTCAACTTCACCGTTTCATACCAATCATTTTCCGATGGTTGATGCGTAAAAGCATCATTACCCGTTACCTTTGCAGGATTCTCGGTATAACCCATTGCTTCATCACACTTGGGCAATTGGCTCAAGTCTAACGATTTATGAGTTATATAGTAGTAATTGTTACTCGAAGAAAACTGCACCTCAGTATCATCATTAGCTCCAAAATCTGTCACACTCTCAGGCTTCATTACAGATTCATACTCCCTAGCCAAATGATTGGGCACAAAATCAATTATCACCCCCATACCATTTTGATGCGTCCTATTCACCATATTTTCAAACTCACCCATCCTATTCTCAACCTTCACAGCCAAGTCGGGGTCTACATCGTAATAGTCTCTAATAGCATAAGGCGAGCCAGCATTACCCTTTATAATCTCGGGGTATTGCTCAGGTATTCCATACTGCGTATAATCAGTTTTAGAAGCATGAGCCAACACTCCTGTATACCAAATATGCGTATACCCCATATTCTTTATACTAGCTAGTGCCCTGTTTGTAAACTGGTTAAACTTACCACTCCCATTTTCCTCTATACTCCCATTGTACTTCCTTGTAGCCCTTTTGTTTCCAAACAGACGTGGTAGTACTTGATATATTATAATTTTCTCTTTACTCATCTTTGTTTTTTAAAATCCAATAATTCAAATCGCTTAGCCCTAATAATAGAACTTGTCGATTTTCTCTCATTTAGTTTCCTCACTGTTGCTCTGTATCCTGCCTCAAAAATATCCTCGGTGTGCGATAGATCAAACATCCAATACTTGCTCAACCCCTCCATCTCCACCAATACATTACACAACTTCTTGTCAGCCAGCGTATTCGACGTAGCCATCATAGTAAAAGTTCTCTCAGCAAAATACTTCAAATTGTTTTTATCCTCTGGAGGCATCGTCATTGCCACATTCACCCCAAACAACACATTACACTCTTCTTTAATAACAGAAGCAGGTAAGTTTTTAAACAATCCACCATCCACATAGCGCCTCCCATCAATCTCCACCGGAGAAAAAATAAGCGGCACACAGCACGAAGCCACTACCGCATCCACCAAATTGTCACCTTCCGAAAAAGCAACATATTTTCCCAACTCCCAGTCAGTAGCCACAGCCACAAAAGGAAATTGCAATTGCTCAAACGTCTTTGCACGCAAATTTCTCTTTATAAAATCGTGTAAACCCGTTGGACGAAACAGTCCACTCGTTGGAAGCGTAAACTCTACAAACTGTTTAAACTTAGTGTTTCTAAATAAATCAACCACCTCTTCAGGTGCATACCCATCGGCATAAAACACACCAGCCAATGCCCCAGCACTAGTGCCTGCAATAATATCAGGCTTCAATTTTCGTTCTTCCAATGCTTTTATTGCACCCAAATGGGCAAAACCCTTTGCTCCCCCACCACTTAGTGCATATCCAATATTGTGTTTTTTAAGAAATTTGAAAAAAATCATAGATAGTGCAGTTATTTTATGTGTAGAAAATAGAAACGTAATCTTGTTGATATACGAACCATACCACAAGATAATTAATGTTTGAGTCACCTCCAAAAAGCAACCCCTCTATTTTCTATTAAATTGCACTTTACCCAAGATTGGCAAAATCTCCATCTCCCCTTTCTCTATACAACCCTCCCACTACAACTCCTCCACCAATTCAGTTATCGTTTTTTTCAGCACAGGATGCTCAAAATTGGGAGCTATTTCAGCCAAAGGCTTCAACACAAAGTCGCGTTGCTGCATATGCGGATGCGGCACCACCAGCGTAGGGTCATTATCAATCACCTCATGGTCATA
>DUVZ01000220.1 GCA_012840785.1 Bacteroidales bacterium | reverse complement strand
TTGGTACTTTTAGACACAAGAGTAGCTCACGAATTGGCATCATCGGCTTACAACAAACGCCGCGAATCGTGTGAACGTGCTGCTAAAGCTATTGGTAAGAATCACTCAGAAGTTGAGTTTTTGCGTGATGCAACTGTGGATATGCTTAATGAAGTGAAAGGCGACATTACAGAAGAAGACTATATGCGTGCACAATATGTAATAGAGGAAACTCAGCGTGTGATAGATGTTTCTGATGCATTGGAGAGAGATGACTACGAAACAGTGGGTAGGAGAATGTATGAAACGCATCACGGAATGAGCAAACTATACGAAGTAAGCTGTGAAGAACTAGATTTTTTGAATGACCTAGCCAAAAAGCACAATGTAACAGGGTCGCGTGTTATGGGTGGTGGTTTTGGTGGTTGTACAATCAACTTGGTGAAAGATGATTTGTATGATCAGTTTATAATAGACGCCAAAGCTGAATTCAAAGAGGAATATGGTCATGAACCAAAGGTATATGATGTTGTGATAAGCGATGGAGCGCGTAAACTCTAACTACTTAACTTTAATCTGATTAATTATTTAAGAAGTTAGAGACTTGTATATAAACTAGTTTCTAACTTCTTTTTTTAAAGATATCTTATAACTATGAGTAACCAATACTATAAAAACAAATCTACATTTTTAGTTGCAGCCGATTGCATTATCTTCGGATTTAAAGACAAAGAGCTTCATGTTTTACTTACACGTAGGCCTGTAGAACCCATGGCTGGTGAGTGGTCGTTGATGGGCGGATTTGTTGCTGAAGATGAAAGCTTGGAAGATGCTGCAAAAAAAGTGCTGTTTGAGTACACCCAACAAAAAGGCATTTATATGGAACAGGTGAATGCTTATGGAGAGGTTGATAGAGACACCGGTGGACGTGTTATATCGGTGGCGTTTTATGCACTTGTTCGACTGGAAGAGTTTGATACTAGCTTAGCACAAAGTTTTGATGCACGATGGATAAATATAAAAGAGCTACCACAACTTGTGTTTGATCACAATAAGATGGTTGAAGATGCATTAACTTTATTGCGATTTAAAGTTTCTATGCAACCAATTATATTTAAATTCTTTGATGAAAAGTTTACATTGCCAGCTTTGCAAGATTTGTATGAAGCAATCTATCAACGACAAGTTGATAAACGCAACTTTAGGAAGAAACTATCTTCGATGAATATATTGGATAAGTTGGATATAAAGGAGACTGAATCGTCAAAGAGAGGTGCTTTTTATCACAGGTTTAATAAGGAAAAATATAAAGAGTTCTTGGCCAGTGGTAAGTATTTCTCATTGTAGTTGAGGTGTAAATAGGATACAATAAAAATGTTTCATAAAACTCAAGGTGTAGTTTTAAGTGCTACTAAATACAATGATAGGTTTTCGATAGCCCAGGTTTTTACCTCAGATTTTGGTCGAACAGCCTATTTGGTGCCTATCTCCAAAAGTAAGAAGCGGAAGATTAATCAAGCTCTTTTTTTTCCTCTTTCGGTTATTAATATGGAGGTAGAGCACTTTCCTCTGCGCGATATTCATCGTTTGAAAGATGTACAGCGTCAGTTTCCTTTATATTCTATTAATTTGGATGTTGTAAAACTGTCTATCACTTTTTTTTTATCGGAGTTTCTTACAAGGGTTTTACAAGAGACGAATGAAAATAGAGTGATCTTCAGTTTTATAAGAGACTCTATTATAACTCTAGAAGAGAAGGAGAAGGGACTAGCTAATTTTCACCTTGTATTTATGTTCAAGCTTGCTCAGTTTTTAGGGATAGCTCCAAATTTAGATAATCATATAAGTGGGTCTTTTTTTGATTTGCTAAATGGAGTCTATTCGATGAGCAAACCACTGCACAATCACTGTCTTAATTTGCAGCAAACTGCTTATTTGGATCTGTTTAAACGAATAAACTATCATAATATGCATCTTTATAAATTGTCTCAAAGCGACAGGAATACTATAATAAAGTATATGTTGGACTATTATAGAGCGCATGTTTATGATTTCCCAGAGATTAAATCTTTGGAGGTGTTGCGAGAACTGCATTAAGTTTGATGACTTGCTTTGGCAATATAGAATGGTAGGTAAGTAAAATGTGATGTTTGTTGGATGACTATTATTTTTTTACTTCAAATGTTCTGTAAACTAATGTTTTTCCTTTTGTATCTATAGTAAACCATTCACCAAGAGACTCATTTAGTGTTCCTTTCCACAAGTTATCTAATATCATATTGTTTAATGGATATTTTAAGTTGTGTGAGGTGATTGGACTATTGTCTATATTAAAAATAGAAACTTGTTGACCAATCATACTTTCAAACGTAGTTGTAGATGATATGGGGGAGAAAATACCAAAATCGGTTATCATTTCTATATCCATCTTAGTCATAAAATCCAATAAGAGAGAGATATTGCCCAATGTATGATCTTCTCTTTTTCCTGTTGCAGCAACAATCTTAACTCTATTAATGCCCTTTTCTATACAATAGTTTATTGCTTTTGTTAGGTCGTTAGTGTCCTGATCTTTGTAGAGGAGAAGCAAATGTGCATATTGTTCTTTAAGGATCTCCGAAATAGAATCTCCATCTCCAATAACAATGTCGGGTGTTATATTGTTGTTCAATGATGCTTGCAGTGCTCCATCAAGGCATATTGTGTATGATGCACTCTCTATGCAGGATATTGGATTGTGATGTGTAGGAAACTCACCGTTGGCAATAATAACTGTATATTCACTGTTTGATCGGGTCATTGTTATGAAGTTGAAATTATTTTCCATATGGCATCTACCCAATAATTTTCAGCGTTGAGCGATGGAATATATACAAACTCTTCCCCTCCTGCTTTCATAAATAATTGTCTTGCTTCTATATCGATATCAAACAGGGTTTCTAAATTATCTACAGGGAAGCCAGGTGCAATAATGGCTATTTTTTTCCATCCTAGCTTTGGTAGATCTGCAATATCCTTGTTTAAAAAAGGACACAGCCAACTACTGCCTCGTTGTGATGAGTAAAATAGTAGTGTTTTATTGGGAGGTATGCCCAATTCGTTGCAAAAGAGTTGGTTTGTCTCTTTAAGTTGATATACATAGTCGAACTCTTTCCCTTTCTCCCAGGCTTTTTTCACTTGATCGGTGGGAAGACTATGATAAGAGAATACTAGACGATCGAAGTGGTTGGTTAAATATGGCTTTGCACCTGTAGCTAAAGCATTGATAAATGCTGGATGATTGTAGTATGGTTCAATAATTTTAATTTTAAATGGATATTGCTTACTGCTATAAACTCGCTTTACTTCATCGCATGCTGTTTGTGTTGATGATTGTGCATAGTGTGGAATTAATGGAAACACTATCACATCTGTAAGGTTGCGGTACTTTTTTTGCAAGGCATAAAATGCTGACTCTATAGAAGGAGCGCCGTAACGCATAGCAATTTCTACAGGAACGTCTTTTTGATTTTCTAGCTTTTTAGAAAGCTCTTGCATATAGTACAAAATAGGAGATATAGCAGGTTCCTCCTTTCTCCAAATAAGAGAATATTTGCTTAAAGAGTTGGATGCAGACAGAGGTGCAATAATATTTTTAGCAATAAGCTTAAATGCTGGTTGAAATTTGTCAACTACTAAAGGGTCGGCAAGCATATCGCCGATAAATCGTTTTACTGCTGGTTTAGTGCATTTGGCTGGAGTTCCAACATTTAGAAGTATTATTCCTTTCATTAGAATTAGCGGAGTTTAATTATTTCACAAAAGTTTCTAGCAGCTTTGTTTTATTAGTAGGCGTTATTACAATTTGTTGTGTGTCTGCTGGAACTAATATTGTTTCGCCTCTACTTACTGTTATCTTATTTTGTTTATTATCTTCTAAATCAAATGTTCCATCGAGGCACATATATATTATAAATGAATCAATGTGTGAGACATCTTTCTTAAATGGCTTGTCGAGATGGAGTAAATTTGTTGTAAAGAACTCACAGTTTACAAGTTCGTTGGTCTTGTTTAAACCTGATTCATAATCTGTTTTATAAGACTCGTAAACAGTGTAGTCGATAGCATCTTTTGCTAAATCTGTATGTAGTTCTCTTGTGTTGCCTTCTTTGTCTTTTCTGTTGTAGTCGTATATGCGATAGGTAATATTTGAAGTTTGTTGTATTTCTGCAACAAAACAACCACGCCTTATAGCGTGTACTCGTCCCGCTGGCATAAAAAACACATCTCCCTCTTGCACAAAATGCTCTTCTAAGGTGTCGGTAAAGGTGTTGTTTGCTATTCTTTCAACATACTCCTCGGGTGTGATATCTTTTTTGAATCCTGAATAAATAGATGCTCCTGGCTCAGCCTTTACAATATACCACATTTCTGTCTTGCCAAAAGAGTTGTGCCTTTTTTTTGCCAACTTGTCATCGGGGTGTACCTGAATCGATAAATCGTTGTGTGCATCTATAAACTTAATAAGAAGAGGAAATTTATTGCCAAACTTGTCGTAGATTTTCTTTCCAACTAGCTTGTCTCTTGTTTTATCTATTAATATATCGAGAGGTGTATTTGCAAAACTGCCGTTTTTGATGACAGATACATTGTCTTCAACTGCAGATATTTCCCAGCTTTCTCCAACTTCAGCCTCTTTCTTTTCTAGATTTTTGAATTTTACTATCTCATCACCACCCCAAATGATTTTTTTGAGTATTGGTTGAAATTTTAATGGATATAACTTCATCTTTTATCTCTTGTTTAAATTAATTGTTTACTTACTTTTTTTAGAACTACCGCTGTGTGAGCAGGAATATAGACTTTGAGCCAACCTTTATTGTGTTTTTTATATAACTCATCGAAATGAGAAAAGTGGTGTATCTCGTCATTAGTAAGCCCAAAACCACCAAAGCGCTTCTCATCTGTATTTAAAATTACCTTGTATTCACCTTCAGGTACAAGCATGCCATAATCAGTAAATGATTGAGTTGGATTAAAATTGTAAATAAACAGAAAATCACCTCGCATGTAAGCCAATATATTGTCTTCTTTCTTCTCCCATATTTTAATTATAGGCAACTCCTGAAAATTGTCTTTTGACTTAACCAGTGATATCATTTCTTTGTCAAAGTCACCCATGTAATGATATTTTAGAGTAGTGTCTTCGTTGAGGCTCCATTGTCTTCGTGCATATTTATACGACCAATCATTGCCTTCGCGTGGGAAGTCGACCCACTCAGGATGTCCAAACTCATTGCCCATAAAGGTTAGATATCCACCATTTATGGTAGTAGCTGTAACCAATCTAATCATTTTGTGCAATGCAATGCCTCTGTCAACAACCATTGAAGGTGTGAATTTAGACATATGCCAATACATCTCCTTGTCTATAAGCCTAAAAATAACTGTTTTGTCACCTACTAACGCTTGGTCATGGCTTTCAACATAAGAAACAGTTTTTTCTTCAGCTCTTCTGTTAGTTACTTCCCAAAATATTGCTGAAGGATCCCAATCTTCGTGTTTGAGCTCTTTAATTGTTTTAATCCAAAAGTCGGGTATGTTCATTGCCATACGATAGTCGAAGCCATAGCCACCTTTTTCTGGGCTAAGTGCTAAACCTGGCATACCACTAACCTCTTCTGCAACGGTAATTGCATTGGGGTTTACTTCGTGTATTAGTTTGTTTGCTAGAGTTAGGTAACAAATGGCATCAAAATCCTGTTTACCATTATAATAGTTTTCATACCCAACAAAAGATTCTTCTAAACCATGACTGTAATATAACATCGATGTTACCCCATCAAAACGATATCCATCAAATTTGAACTCTTCGAGCCAGTATTTGCAATTAGATAATAGGAAATGCATTACTTCATCTTTGCCATAGTTGAAACAAAGAGAATCCCATGCTGGATGAACACGTCTATCATCGCCATGAAAGTATAGGTCGTACGATCCGTCGAGTCTGCCTAGTCCTTCAGCCTCATTTTTTACTGCATGGGAGTGAACAATATCCATTATTATTGCAATACCCATTCCGTGTGCTTCATCAATCAACTGTCGTAATTCATCGGGGGTGCCAAAACGTGATGAAGAGGCAAAAAAGCTAGATACATGATAACCAAATGAACCATAGTATGGGTGCTCTTGTATGGCCATCAGCTGAATTGTATTATATCCTTTTTCTTTTACTCTTGGAAGGATGTTTTCTCTAAACTCATTGTATGTGCCTACATCTTCCTTTTCTGTACCCATGCCTATGTGGCTTTCATATATGAGTAGTGGAGAAGTAGAAGGTGTGAAATGTTTGTTCTTGTATTCATATTTATTTTCAGGCTCCCATACTTGACCACTGAATAGATGCGTTTGCTCATCTTGCACAACATATCTACACCATGCTGGAATTCTATCACCTGAACCTCCATCCCACTTTATATATAGTTTGTAATAGTCTAAATGATGAATGTCATCTGAGTTTAGGTGTAATTCCCAAACGCCACCGTCAATAGGATTGAGTTTGTATTTGTTTTCTTGTTTCCAATCATTAAATGACCCTATTAGGAAAATCTCTGTTGCATTTGGCGCCCATTCTCTTATAACCCATCCATTGAGAGTTTTATTTAAGCCAAAATAGATATAACCGTTTGCAAAGTCAGATAGACTTATGGTGTTGTTTTTGGTAATCTCTTTTTCTTTCAATTGGATTTTGCCATGCCTTTCTTCAATAATTTGTTGATATGGCTCTAACCAAGGATCGTTTTTAATTAATTTTAGCATATGTTTAAGTTGTTATCATAGAGCATTAATCTATGGCGATTTTAAAAATTATTTTCTTCAACTCATCTGATCCAATTAGAGGGGCGTGAGCATCTTCCAAAAGAAATATTGCAAATTCTCCGGGAGAAATCGTAAAATAAGTGGTAGCACTATCGTGAAATAGTTGAAAGTCACTTTCTGGGCTGTATTTGTCTACACTTTTTTTGAGTTGTTTAGCAGATTTCCAACCAAAAGTTTCGTTACCAGATATAGGGATGTGTATATCTATATACTTTCTATGTGTTTCTAATAACGCATCTTCTTCGTTCTTAAGTTTGTTTGAGCTAATAATTAACTTTATATTATTACCATCTACCTCAATAGAACCTTCTTGGCAGTTTTCGAAGTCTATAGTTTCTAGAAATTCAAAAGCTTTTTTAAACCTCTTGTGTAAATTGTAATAAAGAGGCGCATTATATATATTGTCTATAATCATATTTATCTTTACCTTGTGGCTGTTATTATACAAAGATAAAATAAAAAAGGTACAAATTATTTTACTAATGACTTTTAATTATACTTGCAGTCAATTATATTGAAAAAAAACATTTATCTTTGCTTTATCTGATAATAGTTATCATTTAATATTTCATATTCAAACTTTTAGTACAATGAAGCGTATTATTTTTTTTTTAGTTTTGTCATTTGCTCTATTACAGATGAGTGCACAGTCTGTTCCGGTTGTTTGTAGTGTTGGTTTCGCATTCGAAATTAGTAATAATCCAAATTGGGGTAGAGGTGAACCTGTAATAATAAACATTACTCCAGGATCGCCTGCTGAAAAAGCTGGCTTCAAGCTAAATGATATTATTCTTGAAGTTAATAATAGAGGGACATATCTTAAATCTTACAATACTATTAAGTCGTGGATGTTAGATAACGACTTGAGCTATATAGATATATCTATAAGAAATCTGGAAACAGGTTTTAAAACAATCAGAGTAGATAAGGATTGTAGAAGTAGAAATGGGATAGATGAGTCAAAACTAGCGTCAGTATTTGCATTTTATAGCTTGGAGGATGTTCAAAACAGAACATTCCATATACCGATGAAAATTACAACTAATCCACAAGCCGTCTTTTCTGACTATCGCACCTTTGATTTTGCACCTGCTGCTGATAATACACCCGATATAGATTCTCGTATATCAGCAATCTTTGAGCAGATGCTCAAGAAGCGTGGACTTAAAAGAGATACTAACGACCCTGATTTGATAATACAAACATTTTATAGTTATCAAAATAATCCTGCTTACCAGCCAAATAAAGACCCAAAGAGTGAAAATGCATCATATAATTGGCGCTTTGATCTAGAAAGTGATAGAATGGTGAAGCTTCCTCTTTACTCACCTACAGAATTTGTTGATAATAGCAAAGTGCCATATTTCTTAGAGTTTGGATATCGATTTTATGATAGGAAGCATATCGATTCAGAGAAAATGACTATGGTGTGGGAGTGTGAGATAAAGGAGTTGGTTAAGTCAAACTATGGCTTGGAGGCTTACTTGGAAACAAACCTACCTCTTATATTATTAAAGTATCCATATCCCGGGAACATGAATTTAGCTACTTATGAAGTGAATTTCTTGAAATACAACTATACAGGGATAAGCTATAACATTGATGATATAGCCAAAGTTGCTTATGTTACACCAAATTCTCCAGCTGCAAAAGCAGGCATTAAAAGTGGAGACTATATTAGGAGTATACAAGGTGTGAAATTAAACAATAACTTGAAGGCACTGACTAACTCTTATAGGAAGTTTATTAGTGAAACTATGAATTTGCGCAATCCAAATACGCGTTATACAGATACCAATGGGTATAAAAACTGTATGTTTTGGGAAGTTGGAGAGTACAATCAAGTTTCAAAAATGCTAAGCAAAAGGAGCTATAGAACAGCTTTTACTTATTTATTTAACTTTAATCAGTATATTGATTGGGAGACACCTCGCACATTATCAATTGAAATAGAGAGAGATAACAAGAAAATGAACTTTGAAATTGTGCCAGAAGTGTACAAAAGCGCACATATATCTACGTTTTGATACCTATGGGCTTCATTTATAGAATATTGTAAAGAAAGTGGGCTTTTATTGATACTTTCAGTACCAAAACATTTGGATTGTAATAAAAAAATGTCGTATCTTTGCATCCGCTCTTAGAGATAGGGGCAATTAGTTTTGAGAAGCGTTTTAAAACTAAGAAAAACAAAACTTCTATTTATTTGGTGCTTACAAAAAGATGTATTATCTTTGCACCCGCTTTTAGAGATAGAAGCTTTGCTTTGGAAAGAGTTTCTTAGCGATTAAAAATTAATTATTTGATTTATTTGGTGCTTACAAAAAGATATATTATCTTTGCACTCGCTTTTAGAAATAGGAGCCTTTTAGGTTTAGACAGCGGTTTAAATCTTTTTGAAAATAAACTTCAAAACATTTGGTGCTTACAAAAAGATGTATTATCTTTGCACCCGCTTTCAGAGATACTGCTTTATTGAGAAAGCAAAAACGATCTTTTAAAGACTTACATACACGTTTATAATTAAAAATAGACAAAACAGTATACAAGGAAAATCTGTCATATATATATATATCAATTGTATGGTTT
>DUVZ01000219.1 GCA_012840785.1 Bacteroidales bacterium | reverse complement strand
TCTACATCTATCCACACAGTATCGCCTTCTATTGGTAGTGGACGACGACGTCCCGATGCATCTGGTTCGCCCAGCTCCATACGTTGCAATAGCATACGATTTACACGAAAGTTCTCATCACCCTCATATTTCAAGGGATTGTGCAGATTGTAAAACTCAATACCTTCTTCTTTAGCGTGGTGCACCTCTTCTAGTCGCGCCGGCATCTCCTCCTCCGAACGTCTGTAAACAATCATTGCTCTCTCGGCACCAAGTCTTCGTGCTGTTCGCACAGCATCCATTGCAGTGTTTCCACCACCAATTACGGCTACCTTTTTGCCCATCAATACAGGAGTGTCGCTTTCTGGGTTGGCGGCATCCATTAGGTTTATTCGGGTCAAGTATTCGTTACACGACATAACGCCATTCAGGTTTTCACCTGGTATATGCATAAAGTGAGGAAGACCTGCACCACTTGCAACAAATATTCCTTTAAAACCCATTTCATGCAAATCTTCGTGTGATATAGTTTTGCCAACAATGCAGTTGGTGTTGAACTTAACGCCCATTTTTGCCAACACATCAATCTCTACATCTACAATATTATTTGGAAGTCTAAATTCTGGTATGCCATAACGCAATACACCACCCAATTCGTGTAGGGCTTCAAATACTGTTATATCAAATCCTTTTTTCACCATGTCGCCTGCAAAAGACAATCCCGCAGGTCCAGAGCCAATAACAGCGACTTTTATTCCATTCGATTCTGCTATTTCGGGAATGGCTATGCTGCCACTCTCTCGCTCATAGTCGGCAGCAAATCTCTCGAGATGACCAATGGCTACAGCCGGCTTGTTTAGTTTTTGCACATAAAAACATGTGCTTTCGCACTGACGTTCTTGCGGACATACACGTCCACACACAGCTGGCAATGCACTTGTTTCTTTCAATGTTTTTGCAGCTTCTAAAAACTCTCCGCGTTCAATGTTTTTGATAAACTTCGGAATGTTTATTTCTACCGGACACCCCTCAATGCAAGTTGGATTCACGCAGTCTATACAACGCTGAGCCTCTGTCATAGCTTGCTCTTGAGTTAAACCTAGGTTTACTTCCTGATAGTTTCGGCTTCTCACTTCAGGGTCGACCGAGTTCATTACCACACGAGTCATATTGGTGCGGTCTTTGTTTTTTATAGACTTTCGCAGCTCTTCGCGCCATGGGGCAGAGCGTTGGATTTTTAAATATTCTTTTGAAGACATTTTTTTAGTTATTAGTAATGAGTAAAGAGGGGTAAAGGTTTATTCTCAGGTTTTCGGTTCCTAATTATACGCTTTTAAACGCATTAGCATTTCATCAAAATCCACCTGATGAGCATCAAATTCTGGTCCGTCTACACATACAAATTTGGTTTTTCCATCAACTGTTACTCTGCATGCACCACACATACCTGTGCCATCAACCATAATAGTGTTGAGAGATGCCAGGGTGGGGATATTATATTTTCTAGTTAGTAGAGATACAAATTTCATCATTATGGCTGGACCAATGGTGAGGCAGAGGTCTACTTTTTCTCTTTTAATTACTTTCTCGACCCCTTCAGTAATCAATCCTTTTTCACCATAGCTACCATCGTCGGTCATCACAATAACCTCATCGGCAAACTCTTTCACTTGATCTTCCAATATCACCAAATCCTTTGTGCGTGCACCCAAAACAGCTACAACTTTATTGCCAGCTTTGCTCATGGCTTCAATAATAGGAAGCATAGGTGCTATACCCACACCACCTCCAGCACATACTACTGTTCCAAAGTTTTCTATATTGGTTGCTTTACCAAGTGGACCCACTAAATCAGTAATGTAGTCGTCTACTTCTAATGCGCCAACTTTTTGTGACGATTTGCCGACTAGTTGCACTACTAATGTGATTGTGCCTCGTTTGATATCTGAAGAGGCTATTGTGTACGGAATACGTTCTCCTTTTTCTCCAACACGCACAATTACAAAATGACCAGCTCGTCTGCTTTTAGCAATTAATGGAGCTTCAACTTCAAGTTTGACAATTTTTTCTGACAGGTATTCTTTTCCTACAATTTTGTTCATATACGTGTGGTTTCTATAATAACATTCGATTTTTACTCAATTGCAAATTTAGCTAATTTATGGATACTTGAAAGTTTATTTAGCGCAAATTATTTGAAACCTATTCTCAGACTTATAATAATTCAAATAAAAATGTGCGATGTTGGTTGAAGTTGGGTTTTATTTTGATTATAGTTTGTCGTTTTATTTTCTTATTTTTGCATAATAAAATAACAATAGAACGTTTAAAAAATATGCCAGAAGCAATTGTCATTACACCCGTAAAGAATTCGTTGGATACAACTAAACTTACAGTTGAAGCATTAATGAAAACTAATGCAGATATAGAGTATTACGTATACAATGATTTTAGTGAATCCGAAACGAAAAAATATTTAGATAAAGCTAAGGATAAGTTAGGCTTCCAAGTAGTGCATTTAGAAGATATAACCTCTACACCTTCGCCCAACTATAAGTTGGTGCTAGAAATAGCGCAAGAAATGGCAATTAGTAAAAACTGTCCGTTGATAATTGTAGAGTCAGATGTTATAGTGAAGCCAGATACTATTGCTAATATGTTGCAAGTTGCAAAAGATAAAAGCGACGCTGGTATGGTTGCAGCTATTACGGTGGATAGAGAGGGCAATTACAACTTTCCTTATCTTTACGAAAAGGTGAAAAGCAATGAAACTGTTGTTGCAAAACAGAGCATTAGCTTTTGCTGTACGCTTATTACCAACAACTATCTGAATAAATTTGATTTTAAAACCCTGAATGAGAAAAAAGATTGGTATGATGTTCACATTACTAAGCAGTCGAGAAAGCTAGGTTTCAAAAACTACTTGATGAAAGGAACTAGGGTTTTGCATCTTCCTCACTCTAGTAGACCATGGAAAAATTTAAAGTACACAAACCCTGTGTTGTATTATTTAAAGAAGATTTTTTTAAGGAGAGACAAAATATAGCTCTTATTTCAAAATAGCAAAACAAAAAAAGGATGTTCCAATAGTGGAGCATCCTTTTTCTATTTAGTCTACTTAGTTTTTTAAATCAACTAGTGATCATGTTCATCTTCTAAAGCTTCTGCTCTAGTTTTGTGAACAGTATTCTTTTCGTGTTCTCTAGGAGCGTATATAGAATAAAGTTTCAGAGGTTTGTCCGAATCGTTTACTACATTGTGCCATTTTCCTGCTGGAATCATTATGGCAAAATCGTCTTCTACTCTCTCTTGAAAAGATAAATCATCTTCAGCATCTCCCATATAAACAATTCCTTCACCCTCTTCAACGCGAATAAATTGGTCATGATCTGTGTGTATTTCGAGACCTATATCTTCGCCAGGGAGTATGTTCATAAGTGTTAGCTGCATATACTCACCGGTCCACAAAGCTGTACGATATGTTTCGTTCTCTTTGGTGTAGTCTTCGATGTTAAACACAAATGGGTCGTTCCCGAAATCGCGAAACTCTAAATTTAGAGGTTCTCTTTCTGTTACTATGGGTTCTTCTACTGGTTGTTCGCTAGGTTGGGTACACGATGTTGCAAATACGCTTACCAAAGCTATTGCCATTAAATAAATAAAATTTTTTCTCATAATGTTTCTATTTTAATTTTGTGATATTAAAAGTAATTATGTAAATATATTGCTAATTATTCGAATTTGCAAGAAACTTAGCGAAATTATATTGTTAAGTTGCTGTGTTTTATAATGAAGACAACAATTAACAAGTTGCGCAACATTGGCTAATTAATTTCTTTTATTATACATCAAAGTTGTGATAAAACACTATGTTTGTATATTATTGTCAATTTACTGTTATTTAATGTAGAGGTTTTATTTCTCTCATATAGATAAGTGTTGCTTTGAGCCTTTTTTGATTTATATCTTGTTTTTCTGCAAAAAAAAGAAGCAAGAACTGATTTTTTAAATATATGATTAAAGATAATAGCTATAATATGGAGAAGCTAACAAAAATAGTCCTTACAGGAGGTCCTTGTTCAGGTAAAACCACCGCATTAGCTCAAATAAAAGAGTATTTTTCTAACTTGGGTTTTCGGGTGTTTATTTTGCCCGAATTGCCAACAATGTTTAGTCAGGCAGGGGTTAATTTCTTAACATCCAACAAGTCCTATTTTTATCAAGCAGAAGAATCTTTAATAGCTTTACAGATAGAGATGGAGTATCAGTTTGAGAAGATTGCTAAAGCTCAAGAAAAGCCGGCAATAATAGTTTGCGACAGAGGTGTGATGGATATCTCCGCATATCTTTCAGAAGATGTATGGCAAGCTATGTTGGATGACAGACAAAGCAATGTAGTACAGTTGAGAGATGCAAGGTATGATGCGGTTATTCATATGGTAACAGCAGCCAATGGTGCAGAAAAATTCTATACAAATGCCAACAACGAGCATAGAAGCGAAAATATTGAGCAGGCTAGAGAGTTGGATGAAAAGCTAATTAATGCTTGGACGGGTCACCCAAGACTTAGAATTGTTGGCAACACTGAAACATTCAGTGTGAAATTAAACAATGTGCTTTCAGAAATATCAGAGGTGTTGGGAGTGCCGCAACCCATTGAAGCCGAACGTAAATATTTGGTTGAAGTTATTGGCGAAATCCCAAATGCAGTTGAAAATGATATTTATCAAACTTATTTAGTGTCTGACTCAAAGGATGAGGTTAGATTAAGAAAAAGAGGCAAAGAGGGAAGCTATGTCTACTTTTATACTGAAAAAGAATTGTCAGATACTGAGCGAATAGAAACTGAAAGACAAATAACTCCTAGAGAATATGTAACTCTGTTGGAAGATGCTGACTCTACCAGAGAGACCATTTACAAAAAACGCACCTGTTTTGTGTGGGAGAGGCAATATTTTGAATTGGATACTTTTATAAACCCCAATATAGGTATTACCATTTTGGAAATAGAGTGTGTAAACGAGGGTGATGTAAACTTGCCTCCCTTTATTAAAGTAATTGAAGATGTTACAGGACGTAAAGAGTATTACAATTATAATTTAGCGAAAAAACAAGAGAGTGTTGTGTGAAAAATGGGGAAGGAGACAAATAAAATGACTTTATGACTATATAATGATTTGTCTTTAAACATGCTCTATAAAAGCAGTAGTTGCTACTTCCCATTATCCTCTAAATAAAGGAATCTTTTGATACTATTTTTAGGTGTTTTCTCAAACTCTTCTTTGCGGATTTCAATATAACCAATTTGCTCAAATGCGGCTAATTTTTTATTCATTAGCATTCGGTTGTTATTCATTATACTTTCGAGCTGTTCGAACGATACATCGGTCTCTTTCATCTCATGAACGTCAGGATAGACTAATGCAACAAGTCGATTGCCCCTTTTTATGATGAGGTTTTCAGCTACATAAGGCATATTGTTTAGGCGTGCCTCAATCTCTTCAGGAAAAATGTTTTGACCATTAGCACCTAGAAGCATAGTTTTGATGCGTCCTTTTATATAAAGACGATTTTCATTGTCTAAAATACCCAAGTCGCCTGTTCGCAACCAGCCATCATCGGTAAATGCTGCGTCGGTAGCCGTGGGGTTTTTGTAATACCCCTTCATAACGTTTTCGCCCCTCACTTGTATCTCTCCAGGTGTTTTTGTTGGCTCATTTGAGTCAATTCTTGCTTCCATTATTCCCTCTAATACTCTGCCGCATGAAGTAGGTGCAAAGTCTCGGTGACTATCATATGATATAAGTGGTGCACACTCAGTCATGCCATAACCAATAGTGAATGGGAATCCAATTTTGTGTAAAAAACTTTCGGCCTCTTTGCTCATAGCTGCACCTCCAACAATTACCTCTTTGAACTCTCCTCCAAGTGAAGCAACCAATGTTTTTCTAATTTTCGAGTAGATTACATTTCTTAGGAAGGGCACTTTGAGCATTGATTGTGTTGCAGGTTTAGAAATTACAGGGAGCAACTTTTTCTGATATATCTTTTCCAGTATTAGCGGTACAGTTATAATTAGCTTTGGTTTCACTTGCTTAAAAGCATCTAAAAGAATACTAGGGCTCATGTTTTTGCCTAACAGATGGATATGTACTCCTGCTGATAGAGCATACAAAAAATCGAATGCACATCCATAGGCATGAGCCATGGGGAGGAAAGCAACAATGCTTTCTCCTTTTAGCAATAGATCTAGTTTTTCTGCAAACACCACGTTGCCTGCATAGTTGTTGGCTGTAAGCATTACCCCTTTGCTAAATCCCGTAGTGCCCGATGTGTAGTTGAGGCAAATAACTGTATCGTTGTGTATACGTGGGTATTGAATGTCTGATGGTTGGAAACCATTAGGGTGTTTTTTTGCAAACTTTTTATCGATGGTGGTTTTTAAACAATCTGTTTCGCTATTGTGTCTATTTATCACCATCCAATTGGTAAAAGTGATAATTGGATGTGTAAATCTATCTATATTTAGCTTTCTTAATGTGTTTTCGTCAATAAAAATTAGTTTTGCATCTGAGTGCAAAATAATATTCTCCATGCTATCTGGATGAAACTCGTGCAATATGGGAACAACAACAGCTCCATAAGTAATGGAAGCCATAAAGATACTTGCCCAAGTTGTGTGGTTGCGACCGATGAGAACAATTTTGTCTTTTTTCTTTATGCCCATCTCTTCGAAGAGTATATGCAAACGGGCTATTTCTTTTGCAAACTCACCATATGTTGTCGTTGTTGTTTCGCTTAGGTCTGTAAATGCAGGTAAATCCCAGTTTTCACGAAAACTCTTCTCGTATAGTTTTATAAAGTTTGTTTCAATCATATCTTTGTTTTATGCTCAGTTTCTCCTATTTTGTGTAAAAATAGTATATAAATTTCTAATCACAATGTCGTAAAGCCTATAGGTTGCATATTTATTGTAAATTTGCTTTTCTTTGGTATCATTCGTTTATTTGATACCTCTATGTTTTATTCGATAAAACGCACTATGATAGATACTACGATATTCGAAAATAAAACTGCTGTTTACTACACTTTAGGGTGTAAACTAAACTTTGCAGAAACTTCTACCATTGGCAGGCAATTAGCCGAAGCCGGAATTGCAAAGGCACAAAAAGGGCAACAGGCCGATGTTTGCGTAATCAATACATGCTCGGTAACGGATCTTGCTGATAAAAAATCGCGACAAGCCATCCGTAAAATGATTAAACAACATCCAGGCGCTATTGTTCTGGTTACTGGTTGCTATGCACAGCTAAAACCTACAGAAATTGCTGATATTGAGGGGGTGGATTTAGTGTTGGGGTCTAATCAAAAAATGGATGTCCTTGACTATATTAGTCAGTTTCACAAGCATGAGAATGGAAATGGAAACCATGAGAAGGGTGAGGTTTTTGTAACGAAGTTAAATCAGATAAAAAAATTTACACCTTCATGTTCTGCTGACGACCGCACGCGCCACTTCTTGAAGGTGCAAGATGGATGCGACTACTATTGCACCTATTGCACTATACCTTTTGCAAGGGGGCGCAGTAGAAATGGCTCTATCAGCAGTTTAGTTGCACAAGCCCAAGAGGTTGCAGCTAATGGTGGCAAGGAGATTGTGCTAACTGGGGTGAATATTGGTGACTTCGGAAAGTCGACGAACGAGAGCTTTGTTGATTTGGTGAAAGCATTAGATATTGTTGAGGGTATTGAGCGATTTAGAATATCGTCGATAGAGCCAAATCTGTTGACCGATGAAATAATTGATTTTGTGGCAAACTCAAAACGATTTATGCCTCACTTCCATATCCCTCTACAATCGGGCAGTGATGAGGTGCTTGAGTTGATGAAACGAAAATACG
>DUVZ01000218.1 GCA_012840785.1 Bacteroidales bacterium | reverse complement strand
TTTTTAATTTTTATTCGACTAGCCATGTACTTTTATAATAATTTGATTTTTTTAATCTAAAAAATTATTTCTCTTTGAAAACTATAGATTTAAGTTTTAAGAGTATAAAACAATTTATTTTTCAAATGCAAAGATACATTTTATTTGCATTTGAAAAAGGGTATTTCGAATTAAATTAGTGAAATAAATCGCCAATCGACAAAAAGTGTCATTTTCAGGGCTTTTAAGTACTTTTTGATAGCTACAAAAGTGAGTTAAATAAGCAAGCAGATCTTATTTTATAGAAAATATAGATTGAATATGAATGCTTTTGTGTAATTTTGCACTAGATATATACATACACTACTATTACTATACGAAACTATAATTATGGGTAAGAAAAAAAGAACTGCCAGAAAATCAACAATAAAACAATCGACTTTTAAACGAAAGATAATAAAAGGTTTGTGGATTATTTTTGGTGTTGCTATACTATCAATTGTCCTTGTGTTTGGACTAATTTCAGCAGGAGTGATTGGCTACATTCCGCCTATCGACCAATTGCAAAATCCTATAGACTCATACGCATCGCAAGTATACTCATCGGATGGTGTGGTGATAAGCACTTACTCTCGGAGTAAAGAGAATAGGGTTTTTTCTTCATACAGCGACTTGCCTGAACACCTTATTGATGCACTTATTGCAACTGAAGACATTCGCTTTTATTCCCATTCGGGTATAGATGCATACGCGCTAGCGGGGGCAGTGGTGAAAAGAGGAATATTGCAACAAAAAAGTGGAGGTGGTGGAAGTACCATAACACAACAGTTGGCAAAACTGCTCTACTCTCCTACTGCAGCAAGCACATTTGAAAGGATGCTACAAAAACCAATTGAATGGGTAATAGCAGTAAAACTTGAACACTACTATACTAAGGAGGAGATAATAAATCTATACTTCAACAAATATGACTTTAACTACAATGCTGTAGGTATTGTATCGGCTGCAAAAACTTATTTTAACAAACTTCCAATAGAGCTAACCAAAGAGGAGTCGGCAATGCTAGTTGGAATGTGCAAAAACTCATCGCTATACAATCCAGTACGTCGCCCCGAAATGACACAGCAGCGAAGAAATGTAGTATTGATGCAGATGGAGAAATCTGGTCATATAACAAAAGCTGAAAAAGACTCTCTGCAGCAAATTGATATAGATATGTCCGATTTTAATAGATCGAGTCATAGAGAAGGGTTAGCACCCTATTTTCGTCAGTACCTTGCGGGGATAATGATGGCTAAAAAACCTGATAGAAAAAACTATTCGGCTAGCTGGCAGCAACAGCAATTTGTAGAAGACTCCACAGCATGGGAGGATAACGACCTTTATGGTTGGTGTTACAAAAACAAAAAAGACGACGGCTCGTTTTATAACATCTACACCGATGGTTTGAGAATATTCTCCACTATCGACTCTCGAATGCAAAGGCATGCCGAGGACGCAGTAGCTGAACATGTAGGTGAAGAGCTGCAACCACAATTTACCAGAGAAAAGCAGGGTCGCAGCTATGCTCCATACTCTAGAGATGTAAGCGATAGGGTTGATGAGCTATTAAAAAACGCGATGAGACAAACTGGCCGCTATCGGGATTTGAGGAAAGAGAAGAAAAGTGAAGAGGAGATACTCAACATTTTTAGCAATGAAAAATTTGAAATGAAAATATTCTCATGGGAGAAAGGAGAAATAGACACTCTTATGACTCCAATCGACTCAATAAGGTATCACAAAGGCTTTCTTAGAGCAGGATTCATGGCGATGAACCCCATTACAGGTCATGTGAAAGCTTATGTGGGCGGTCCTAATTTCACCTTCTTTCAGTATGATATGGTAACACAAGGTAAGAGGCAGATAGGTTCTACCAACAAACCTTTTTTATACACCCTAGCTATGGAGGAGGGCAAAACCCCTTGCAACACTATGCTCCATGTAGCACAAACGCTTGAAACAGAAAATCCTGACAGTCCACTCTGGACACCTAGAAATGCAGGGGCTAGCAAAGTAGGCGAAAGGGTTACAATTAAATGGGGACTTCAAAACTCTAGCAACTGGGTTACTGCCTATCTTATGAGTTTGTACTCGCCCTATGCATTTGCAAGACTACTACAATCGTTTGGACTAAAAACACCAACAGATCCAGTTGTATCATTGGCTCTTGGACCAAACGATGCTTCTGTAGAAGAGATGGTAACAGCCTACTCTGCCTTTGCCAATCGAGGTATTCGTGTAGAGCCTATCTATGTTTCGAGCATCGAAGACTCTCATGGCAATACAATTTCAACATTTACACCAAAAATAAAAGAGGTTTTTAGTGAGTCGAGCTCGTATAAAATGCTAGATATGCTAAAATCGGTTGTAGATGGTGGAACAGCTGGCAGATTGAGATTTCGCTACAACCTAAAAGGAGAGATGGGAGCAAAAACAGGAACCACCCAAAACAACTCCGATGGTTGGTTTATGTCTTTCACACCCGAAATAGTAGCTGGAGCATGGGTTGGTGGCGAAGAGCGCTCAATACACTTCGACAGTATGGCACAAGGACAAGGTGCTAGATCGGCACTGCCTATTCATGGTATCTTTTATCAAAAAATATATGCTGACAAAACATTAAATATAAAAGATGATGGGGTTTTTGTAATTCCCGAGGAGTATAGCGATCCGTGCAAAAACACAGAACAATCTGACATGATAGGCGAAGGGAGCGAAAAGGCTCAACCAAAAATTGGTATAGACGACATGTTTGATTAAACAAACACTGCCTATTTTTGTGTATAATACTAAACAAAAAAAGAGAGCAACCTTAAATTTTCAGGTTGCTCTCTTTTTAAATACTAATCTACTTGAAGTAGTTCAGTAATTTAGTTTTTATTCTCTTCAGTAACATTCAACTTCAATGGACTCATATTGTCGCCCCAGTAGATTGTTTGATGTGGGAAGGGAATCTCAATGTTATGCTTATCGAAAGCTTCTTTCAAACGCTTACGATATTCACGCCCAATACCCCACTGTTTGCCAGGTCTTGTTCTTATACGTGCTCTTATCTCTAAAGCACTATCACCAAAATTATTTAAACCCGACACCTCAACAGAAGCTAGCATATTTGTTTTGTACTCATCTTCAGCATACATCTCATCACCTACCTGCTGCATCACCTCCATCACTTTTGCTAAATTCTCTTTGTAAGCCACACGTATATCAAATCTCACAGCCGACCACCCCTTAGTCATATTAGAGATAGTGTTTACTTTACCATTCTGAAAGATATGAACCACCCCCATAGAGTCTCTGAGGGTAATTGTACGCAACTCCATCTTCTCTACTGTACCAGTAGTACCATTAAGGGTTACAACGTCACCAGCACGTATTCCATCTTCAAGAAGAATAAAGAATCCTGAAATAAAGTCACGCACCAACTCTTGTGCACCAAAACCAACAGCCAAACCAACAATACCTGCTGCAGA
>DUVZ01000217.1 GCA_012840785.1 Bacteroidales bacterium | reverse complement strand
CCAGGAGTGAAGTCACTCATTCTTTGAAGTATATACCCTTTATCTAATAGTTTATCGAGAGGAACAGACACAAAATCAGGATCTCCCATGTGTTCTGTGCGATCAGCATAAGCACGCCTCGAAATTTCGACCATCAACTGCACTGCTTCAACACTTTGAAAACCATACTCTTTTATAGGAAAAGCCTCAAGCATGCCAAACATTTGTTGGAGCAAAACACCTCCACTCGAAGGCAAGCCCATCGAAACAATGTCGTATTCTTTATAAGAAAACTGAACAGGCTCTCTTTCTACTGGCTCATAGTTTTTAAGATCATCTAAAGTAATTATACCCCCACCTCTTGCCATCTCCGCTACAATTAAATCTGCAGTTTCTCCTTCATAAAATCCAGCTTCTCCTTGATCACAAATACGTTGCAAGGTATTAGCTAAATCCTCTTGAATCAAAATATCTCCTGCTTGCCACTTCTCTTCTTTTATAAATGCTGAGGGAGTAGTGCTATATTTTCGAAAATCATTAGCAACACGCTCCAATCCTTTTGCTTCCATTTCTGTAATAGCAAAGCCTTCTCTTGCTAGTTTAATTGAAGGTTCAATTAATTCTTTCATGGGTAGTTTGCCAAATTTTCGATGTGCAAGAAATAGTCCTCCCACTGTTCCAGGAACACCTATAGACAAATGCCCATCTTGACTTATAGTAGCAACGGCATTTCCATCCTCGTCCAAAAACATATCTTTGTGTGCGGCTAAAGGAGCTTTCTCTCTAAAGTCGATAGTGTGGCTGTTGCCATCCTTATCGTGCAATACCATAAATCCTCCGCCTCCTATATTACCTGCATTGGGGAATACAACAGCCAAAGCATACTGCATAGCTATGGACGCATCAATAGCATTTCCTCCTTTTATTAAAATTTGCTTACCAACTTCGCTAGCAAGGGGATGGGCGCTAACCACAGCTGCATTTTCTGATTCCACTTTCTTAACAATGGAGTAATTAAAGGGGTCGATAAAAGACTCTTTAGCTCTCTGCGAGCAAGATGAGAAAGCCATTAAGCTTACAAACAAGCTTAATAACAAATAAAGGTGTTTTTGCATTTTCATATTCGTTAGGTATTAAATATAATTTACAGACTAAACCGTGTGTTTCATCTTAAATTCTACTTGTTGCAAAAAAAAGAAAGGTCAAAGTACTGTTAAGCCATAACTTGACCCTCTTTTATTTTAGAAAACTGATTGCAATAAAAAACATAAACAATCAACTATTGTTTTCACAAAGATAACATTTATTATAGAAAAGCATGAGAATTCGCAAATAGTTTCTTTGGCTTTATATTGTAAAAAAAAATGAAGTGATTAACTAATGCTCTTTTAAAAGCAAAAAAATGTACAGTAAATAACTTTTTGCTAAGCCTATAAAACAAAAAGAAGCAAATACTTTTGTATTCACTTCTTGTATAGTATATCGAGTGCTCAACACGCTATATTCGGTTTAAATAAAACATCGATTCGACAATAACTATATATTATTATAAGGAATAGTTTTTGACTCAGCTACCTCTATCAATCTCGCTTTCAGCAGCTTCAAATCGTGATATCTTAGTATCTCCAAATCTACTTTTAGCTCCTGCTCAGCAATTACCATTGTTATATAACTAAGCCCTATACCAATATGCGACACCTCACTCCAAAATATAGTTGAACTTAGTCGTTGCATTGGAAAATTAAGCTCAAATTCATCGTTATCCATTCTCACCAATGGCTTTGGCTGAGATATAGTGGACGATAAAAGTAAAGAGAGACCAATTATAAAACCAACCACACCCACAAAAAAGAGAGGGTTTCTCAACGGAGTGTCGTTTATTTGTAATAGAGCTATTACTGCAGAAACTATCATCAAATACGATGATGCTATCAATGCTTGCAATTTTAGACGTGTAGAAATTGCATATCTAATTACTAATTCAGTCATGTTTTTTTATTTTAGCTAGTTAAATTTACTACACAAAGATAAAGATTTTATCTGTAATTATAAGATAAAACAACTGATGATTATGAATATAAGGCTGTTTAACTGTTAAAGTGCCAAATAAATATAGTATAATAGTGATATCAGAGAAAAATTGCTTTAATTTGTATATGGTATAGTTAAGACCTCTTTTCTTAGCAGGTTTTTAAAGTAAACAGCTATGAAAATGAAGACAACATGGATATTGTAATCGTAAATAACAACGATTTACAACTTAAAACAGGAATGATCTAATGAATGCGAATGACAATTTTGAGAAAAAAGATTTAATCAACTCAAACGAACCCCAGGCTTCTGATGCTGCAGCTACTAACGCTGAAGAGCAAAAAAAAGAAGTTAACGAAGAAATCAAAAAAGAGCAAGAAGCTCCACTTGAATCTAACGAATCACCAAAGGCTGAAGAATCTGCTACAACAGATGTAGAAGCAAAACCTGAAGAGAAGACAGAGGCGCAAGCTGAAGACGATGCTACAGAAGAAGCTCCTGCAGAGGCTGTTGAGAAAAAAACAACAGAAAAAGAAGATGAACAAGAAATTTCCACAGAGGTTGCTGAAGAAAAAGCAACTGAGGAAGAAAAATCTCCTAAAGAAGTTGTTGAAGAGGAAGAAAAAGAGAAGCCTAAAGTTGAAAAAAGAAAAGTCAAACCAAGTGTACCGTTGACATTTGAAGAAATAGTGAACAAACTTCGCGAGTTGGCTGAGAAAGAAAAATTTTCACGCAAAGAGTTAGAGAAAGCACAAGGACTCTTCTTTAGCGAAATACGCAAAGAGGCAGAAGCTCAAAAAGAAAAATTCTTGGCAGATGGTGGTAAAGATGAGGACTTTGAGATAAAAGAATCTGAACTGCACACCGAGGGAAAAAACCTTTTACAAACACTTGCCGAGAAAAGAAAGAAAATTGCAGCTGAAGAAGAGAAGCAAAAAGAGACAAACTACGAGCGCAAAATTGCTATTATTGAAGAGGTGAAGGCGCTAACAGAGAGTCAAGAAGACTTCAATAAAAAGTATCAAGACTTTAAAGAGCTTCAAAGAGAGTGGAGAAACATTAAATTAGTTCCTCACGGTAAAGAGCATGCACTATGGAACTCTTATCAAGAACAGGTTGAAAAGTTTTACGACATTGTACACATACACAATGAATATAGAGACTACGACTTTAAAAAGAATCTTGAAAGCAAGATGAATCTGTGCAAAGCAGCCGAAAAGTTGATTGAAGAGAAGGATGTTGTGTCGGCATTTCATCAACTGCAAAAGCTACACAAAGATTGGCGCGATATAGGTCCAGTAGCAAGAAAAGATAGAGAGTTAATCTGGCAAAGATTTAAAGAGGCTTCTGCAGAAATCAATAGAAGATATCAGGCAAGAATAGAAGCTCTAAAAGAACAAGAGAGCGAAAACTACGAAAAGAAAGTTGCTATTTGCGAAAAAATAGAGGCAATAGATTTAGAGGCGCTCAAAAATCCAAGAGATTGGGAGTCTAAAACACGCGAAGTGCTTAACTTGCAAAAAGATTGGAGAGAAATTGGTTATGCTCCAAGAAAAGTAAATGCAAAGATATTTAAACGCTACCGTGCTGCTTGCGACAAGTTTTTTAAAGGAAAGAATGCTTACTACGAATCGATAAGAGGTGAGTTGGAAGAAAACCTGAAAAAGAAAATCGAACTATGCGAGCGTGCCGAAGAGATGAAGGATAGCCAAGATTGGAAAAAAACTACTCCAGAAATGATTGACATACAGCGTGAATGGAAAGAAATAGGCATGGTTCCACGTAAACACTCATCACGAGTATGGAAACGATTTATTGCTGCATGTGATTATTTCTTCGAACAAAAGAAAATTCACTCAAAGTCTATTCGTCAAGAAGAGGTGGAAAACCTGAAGCTAAAAACAGAAATTACTGAGAAGATTAAAAATATCGACACAGCTCTTCCAGCTGAAGAGGCAGTTGAGATACTAAAGGAGCTGATGGACCAGTGGCATGCAATTGGCTTTGTGCCTTTTAAACAAAAAGATTCAGCACACAATGAATTTGCAAAAGCAGCCGATGCACAATATGCACGCTTAAATATCGACAAATCGGAGCGTAAACTAGACTCTTTCAAATCTAACATCTCAGAAATGACAAAATCAGACCATTCTCGTGGACAAGTTTTCCACGAACGTAACAAGCTGATGCGTCAATATGAGAGAATGAAGTCGGAGCTTCAAACATATGAAAACAATATCGGTTTCTTAACAGCATCGTCAAAAAAAGGAAGTACTCTTTTAGATGACATGAACAACAAGATTGAAAGCACTAAAGCTGAATTAGAGTTGATAGTTAAGAAAATTGAAGCTATTGATGAAAACATTGAATAGCAATATCCTAGTCAATCCTAATTTGCTATAAAGCATACAGAAAAGCCCCGCTCTAAAAGTTGGGCTTTTTTATTTCATCTACTAATTAAAGTTGAGAATAATGCATCCCCTGCAAAGGTATGTGTATGCTTTAAATTGTATTGTCTGGTATAGTTAAATTGTTCCCAAATGTCCATTTAAGAGTATACCTATTTTATACACGTTAATCGAATATCATCTCTTAATCAAAATGATAATTACTCGAATGTGATAAACTATATATTTGTCTCTAATTACAAATAATTGTTTAATTTGTATACCGCCTATTTGGTAACCTATCGACAAATCTTTTTCAAAGTAGATCGTAGGGCTCCGAAATGCCTAAAAGAGTTGAAACTCACATCTACCGCGGTAGATGCGTTTAGAAAACCCCTTATTTAGTTTTGTTACCCAAATTTACACTATTCATGCCCTAAAACTTCAATTTCCGAAGTAGAATGCTCTTTTCGTAAATTGATTTTTCAACCTTATTCTGCTTTTTATTTCTTTGAAACCTTTTTCTCCCATATTCCCTAAAAAAATGCACAGTTTTATTGACACAAAACATATCCACTGCCGTAGATTCAATTTTCATGGCAGGAATTTTCAATCTACCGCGGTAGATTCAATTTTCAAGACACAAACGCCCAATCTACCACGGTAGATTTAATTTCCAGCTTTTTTACGCCTCATATTTAAGTGAATTATAAAAAATAATGATTTATTACTTACGAATTGACACTTGTGCAACTCTGAAAACAGTTGTTTTATTATCTATCTTTAACACAGCATATCTCCCAATTTTCATCTCCACACATTTGTGCCAAACTACAAATTGAATCTCGCCTAGAGAAAATAGTATAACCATAAAGCACTAATGGAGATCAATTTTGGCTTTATTCGCAATTATACTATATCTGTTCTACATAGTTTTATGTATATTTGCATCAAAATAGTAGAAAGCAACATAATATTACACTGTTGTAATAAGGTTTTAAAAATAATCTTCATGAAAAAATATAAATTAATTAACAACATTGCAGGTTGGACAATTTTCTTAATTGCTGCAGTTGTATACTTAATGACAATAGAACCAACAACTAGCTTTTGGGATTGTGGTGAATTTATTACATCGGCATATAAATTAGAAGTGGGTCACCCCCCTGGTGCTCCTTTTTTTATGATTACAGCCAATGTGTTCACACAACTTACATCCGACCCCGGCAAAGTAGCCATGCTAGTAAATGCTATGTCGGCAATATTAAGTGCCCTCACTATATTATTCCTCTTTTGGACAATAACACATCTGACACGAAAACTTGTTTTAAAAACCAATCAACAGTTTTTGACACTCGGCCAGATAGTTGTAGTAATAGGTAGTGGACTAGTTGGCGCACTTGCTTACACATTTTCCGACACCTTTTGGTTCTCTGCAGTTGAAGCAGAGGTATATGCATACTCATCGATGTTTACCGCACTGGTGTTTTGGCTTATACTTAAATGGGAGGACAATGCACATAAAGCACACTCAGATAAATGGATAGTACTTATAGCCTATATGATGGGACTCTCGATAGGCGTTCACTTATTGAACCTGCTTTGTATCCCTGCAATTGTACTTATCTACTATTACAAAAAGAACGACAATATTAGCTGGAAAGGCACTGCGCTATCCCTTCTTTTCTCGTTTGCACTAGTTGCTGCATTGATGTATGGCATTATACCAGGCTTCACAAAAGTGGGTGGATGGTTCGAGTTGTTTGCAGTAAACTCTCTTGGAATGTCGTACAACTCTGGTCTCTTTATCTACCTCATCGCCCTTGTTGGTATAATAGTTTGGAGCATATTGGAAACAATGTCTCAAAATCCCAACAAACCAAGAGTAAAACTCACTTTTATAGTAGCATTAGCTCTATCAGGCGTTCTATTTATTGGAGATACCATTTGGCTATGGCTTCTACTTATTGGTGGTGCAGTAGCTTTTACATTTATATCAAAAAAAGCAAATGCAAAACTAATCAACCTTACAATGACATGCCTTTTGGTAATTCTAATTGGCTACTCATCGTTTGCACTTATTCCAATTAGATCTATTGCCAATACACCAATGGATCAGAACTCACCAGAGGATGTGTTTAGCTTAGCTAGATACCTAAACCGAGAGCAGTATGGAGATAGACCATTGCTATATGGAAGAACATTTGCATCCGAGTTGAAGAGAGATGCAAGAGGATCAATTGAACCAGCATCTGAAAAAAAGAGATATAACCAAGTTATCAAATCATCTCCTGATGAAAAAGATAGATATGTAGCTACTACATCTCAAACCTATAAATACACCAACTCTATGTTGCTCCCACGAATGCACTCATACAGTGGCAATCCAAGCTTTGCAAACCATTTAGACGGCTACAGAATATGGGGAGGAGTAGTGGATGAAAACAGAACTCCAAGTATGTTAGACAATTTGCGCTTCTTATTTTCCTATCAAATGAACTACATGTATTGGCGCTATTTTATGTGGAATTTCTCGGGACGTCAAAACGATGTGCAAGGAGATGGCGGCATCACGAAAGGAAACTGGATTACAGGCATCTCTTTCATAGATGAACATGTATTGGGATTGGGACCACAAACAGACATTGCCCCCGATGTGGCAGACAATAAAGGTAGAAATGTATACTATATGCTGCCCCTCATATTGGGTATTATTGGAATAATATATCAACTGCGACTAAAAGATAAAGGCTTTCAAAGCTTCTTGGTAGTATTTATGCTGTTTTTTATGACAGGCATTGCCATTGTGCTCTACCTTAATCAAACCCCATTTGAGCCACGAGAAAGAGACTATGCTTATGCTGGCTCGTTCTATGCCTTTACTATATGGATAGGTATGGGAGTAGCTAGTATATCAGGCTTTCTTAGAAAATATATGAATAGTACAGCCATGGCAGGAGCTGCAGCCACATTGTTGGGGGTGCTGGTTCCTATTCAGATGGGAGCCCAAAACTGGGACGATCACGACCGTTCTAATAGAACTTCTGCCAGGGATATTGGAAAAAACTACTTAACAAGCGTTGCTCCTAACGGAATTATTTTCTGTAATGGCGACAACGACACCTTCCCGTTGTGGTATGCACAAGAGGTGGAAGGATACAGAACAGATATACGTGTATGCAACTTAAGTTACTTGCAAACAGAATGGTATGTAGATCAAATGGTACGTGAATCTTACGATTCAGAACCACTCCCTATATCGTGGACACGACAACAATACTCTGGAGATAGAGGAACGCATGCCTATCTATTTACACGTGAACATATTGAAGGAGCATTGAGAAGTAACAACATTCCTCCATACGAATTTAGCGCTTATTTTGACGCTACTGCATTTAGAGACTCAATGCCATTAACAGAAGTAATGAGCAACTTGCGTGATGGTGTAACACCTCGCAATCCGTTTATTGACGATGGAGGAGTGATACCCTCCAACAAGTTGTACTTGGAAATAGATTCAGCCAATGTTGACTGGACACAGCTCAATGCTGAGCCTACAAACAAAATGACAATTAACTTGGATGGTAAATCGGGTCTATATCGTCAAGAGTTGATGATACTAGAGATGCTATCTAACATCAACAAGGATAATTGGAAACGTCCTTTGTATTATGCTACTACAGTAGGGCATGACACACATTTGAATATGACACCCAACTTCATCCTCACTGGTCTAACATATCAAGTTACACCCAATCAGCTAGCTTATGGAAGTGTAAACACAGAAGTGATGTTTGACAATATGATGAATAAGTTTCAATGGGGTGGTTTTGATAATCCTGATGTATATCTTGACGAAAACAATAGACGCATGTTTAGTCAAATGCGCAACATGTTTGGCATGCTGGTTGAAGCTCTAATTGATGAAGGGCAAAACGAGAAAGCCCTTCAAGCACTTGATAAATCATTAACAGTACTTCCTTCTGCAAGTATGCCTTTTAGCTACGAAACTGTTCCGTTGGCAAATGCTTATTTGCGTTTAGGTGAAACTGAAAAAGGGTATGCTATAATAAAGGAGATAGAAGATAGAATAATTCTGAATCTCGATTGGTACAATCGTCTTTCGCCTCAACAAATGGCAGGTACACAATCCGATATTTTACACTACAATCTAGGTGTACTCATTCGTATCAAAAATCTATATCAAGAGTACGACCTTGAAAGATATAAGACTTATGTAGATGACCTTTTAAGCTGGACGCAATTCTATTATAGCCAGGGGCTTGGACAACTTGCCAATACAGTGCTGAAACAAATAACAGATGATGCTATTTTGTATTATAGTCTTGCCGACGAAGGTAGTGAAAGCAAAGCTATAGAAAATGAAACTATACAAAAGTCATTTAAATTGATGCAACAATATAGTCCTCAATTATTTCAACACTACAGCACTCAACTACAAGCACCAACTGAATAAACAAAGCGGATGTTTATAGAGCAAACTACCTATAAACATCCGCTTTTCTTGATACTACTTCTATGCTAATTGAGCAACCACCAAAACTATACAGAATGCTTTTCCCAAAAAGCATTTGGAGAATTCCTGTCGAGAACAAAAAAATGGTCTATCTCACTTTTGATGATGGACCCATTCCAGAGGTTACACCGTGGGTATTAGATATCTTAGATAGATATCATATAAAAGCTACGTTCTTCTGCGTTGGAGATAATGTGCACAAACACCCTGATGTATACAGAGATATTTTGCAACGTGGTCATAAAGTGGGGAACCACACATACAACCACCTACAAGGATGGAAAACATTTGGACGAAAATTTGCAAATAATGTGAAGAAAGGCAGCACCCTCATCAAATCGAAACTGTTTAGACCACCACATGGACACATGTTTCTGTACCAACTTACTCATCTTTATCTTTTAGGATACAAAACAATAATGTGGGATGTAGTTACACGCGACTATAGCAACCGATTGACACCAATACAAGTCTGTGATAATGTTAAGAGATATACTCGCGATGGCTCTATAATAGTATTTCACGACTCATTGAAGGCAGAAAAAAACTTACGCTATGCTCT
>DUVZ01000024.1 GCA_012840785.1 Bacteroidales bacterium | reverse complement strand
TCAGGATCTTTCACATCTAATCGCGCTGTGCCGTTGTTCCATAAATGAAAATAAAATGTATATGGACGGGCAGTATCTTTTGTTTTAATTGTAACATGCCACTCCCCAAACTTTTTTCCATTTAGAACCTCTGATTCAAAATCAGTACTTTCAAATTTTATTCCTCCTTCGCTAGAATTCATTGGCGCTCTATAAGCCATTCCAAAGAAAGGTAAATAAGCTTTTATGGTGTCAGGCATAACTGTAACATCGTATTCCGAAGTAAGTGGAATTGATGGATAGCCTATTGGATAGGCGTGATTGGCAATGAACCTGAAATCAAGGTTTTCAATTTGTGCGTCTATTTGTTTTGCTTTCTTAGCTTTTTCAGCAGCCGATTGACTTGCACCACAACTTATTAAACTTGTAAAAAGTATAATAAGAGCAATAAAAGTAAATTTGTTGTTGTATTTCATATATGCCTCCGTTTTTTATTGTTTATAGTATGTGATGTTCTATAAACTAAACAACTAAAACACACTTTTGTTATGTAGCATTATAGAAATTGTAGCGGATTGCCAATTAAATAGTTGACATAGAACATTAGTAAGCTAATACAAACGAAGATAAATAAATAAACGCCACCTTTTTTATTAACATGCGAAAAATAATGAGCTACTATAAAAGAGAGCATAATAATAATCTGGTATATAAAGAAAAATGTTTGCTGCCAATAGAGATAATGAAGAATGAGACTGGCAATTGAAATTAAAATTATAAATGAAAGTGTTTTTTGTGTTATTACTCGTTCACGTCTAAAAACCTGTATATCTAACAGTATTAAAACTATGGTAAGCAGAGATAATAATGCAACACCAGCCCATTGTATAATTGTGTATTGTGGTGGAGTTAAATCTAATTTACTTAAATGTATAAATGGCGTGAGAAAAGATTCGATATTGTCGAAAAGAAAATAAATTCCTGCTACATTCCATATTACAAGTAAAAAGCCTATCATTAGGGCTGTAAAAGATTTTATCTTGAAACCATGCATCGATCTCTCTCCATACCACCACAAAGGTAAGAAAGCTAGTGCAAACACTTGAAAAATTGCCGCAATAGCTATTAGAACACCCGATCTAAAAGCAAAGCTACGCGGTGTATGTTGCTGATAAGATTCTATTAATGGTGAGAGTGAAAAGAGTATAAAGATAGTGCTTATATAATTGGGAGACATACGCAGAAAGAGCGGATGAATACTCAATAAGAACAGTACAAGTGCAAAAGGCAGTGATGTTCTAAAACGCATTAAAGTGAAGCGCGTATTAAGGTCGGAAAAAATAAAAGCTATAATAAAAATAGAAAGTGTACTTGCTGCTAATGATATCCAGTCGTTTGAAAAGATTGGAGCAATAGCTTCCCATACAAAACTTGTTTTATAATGATGCTGCTTAATGCCAACGGATAAAAACAGTCCGATGCGCATGCTTATAGTAATTAGTGCAAAAATAAAGGGTGTAAACCTTGATTCCACTAAATTACTTCTAAACCTTCGCGATGTTTTGTGCATTACATTATACTTTGTTACTGATATATTGCTTTTAGAGTACCATATTGATTAATTCAATTGCTAATTAGCAGTTTTGTACGTCTAAATTATATCAAAGCCAATATCTTTGCGATAATATTTTTTATCGAAAGTAATTGATTCTGCAACTTCAAATGATTTCTCCAATGCTTCCTTTTTTGTTTCACCCAAAGAGGTTATTGCCAATACTCGTCCACCAGCAGAGTAAATACTTCCTTCTTTGTTGATAGTGCCAGCATGAAACACAAGAGTATCTTTTATTTCACCTAAACCTTCAATTTTCTTATTCTTTT
>DUVZ01000354.1 GCA_012840785.1 Bacteroidales bacterium | reverse complement strand
TCCACAATTTCACTTAGTGCACGTTGGTAAATACTTCCTGTAACGGTAACAACCCTCTGTCTGTTTTGTCTCTCAATTTCGGGTAGCGACGATGTTGAGTGTACAGTTCCTATCTCTTTCACACGCAAGGGCTCGCCTGCAGGTGTGTAGAGAAGAATGTTTTCTATATCTTCTACAGACTGACGATACTCTTCGGCATATCTCACACGAATGTCATACTCATAGCCTCTCTCACGGAATTGTGACACAACCGTTCCATTAATTCTGTTTCTAATAAAGCTTGAAGCAGTAGCAACATTTAAGCCATTACGTGCTAGTTTTTCTCTATCAAATTGCACTCTGTACTCTTGACGGAAATCGGGGCGACTAATTTTAACGTCTCTCAATCCTTCAATTCCTGCCAATTTGCCACTTATCTCATTTGCTACTTCGTCGGTATCTAGAAGATCATATCCAAATATATTTAACTCTATATTCGATCCTCCACTCATACCTCCTCCACCGCTTCCTCCAGGATTTACCTGAAACTCATGCAGCTCGGGTATTTTTGCCAATTCAACACGTATCTCATCCGCAATTTGGAAAATATCCTTCGAACGGGTCTCTGGCTTTCCTGTGTTGATATTGAAACTCATAAGGTTGTCGGCATTTTCACTCAATCCGCCAAATCCCGAACCACTTGCTGTACCCACATCAAACGACATACGTTCAATTTCTGGAAATTTCTCTTGCAACATTTTAGTTATCTCCAATCCCATCTCACGAGACACCTCCATGCGAGTTCCTGCGGGCATTCTAACGCTCATAGCAATCATATCGTTATCCGAAGCAGGGAAAAACTCAGTTTTGATGAATTGTAGGGATAAAACAATTGTGAGTGCTAAAATTCCGAACGAACCAATTACTGTAATGGTGCGATGACCCATAGCCCACTTTAAAACTCTAGAATAAAAATCATCCAATTTGCCTAATGCACCCAATATAGGTTTGTGTATTTTAGCAAACCAACCATCTTCTTTCGATCCTTTACCCGTTCTAAGCATCTTTGATGCCAACATTGGTGTGAGGGTTAAAGCAGATATGGTAGACACAACAATAATAATCGAAATCATCCAACCTAGCTGGCTAAATAGTACTCCTGCCAAACCTGTAATAAGCGTCATAGGCAAAAACACTGCCAAAATGGTTAATGATGATGCAATAACCGATAGAGACACCTCTCCAGTAGCATGAATAGCTGCCTGTCTAGGGTCGCTACCTTTCTCTAGATGCGATGTAATATTCTCCAACACCACAATAGCATCGTCAACCACCAAACCAATAGCAATAGATAGCGCCGATAGCGATATAATATTAAGCGTGTTGTTGGTAGCCATCAAATAGAAAAACGATGCAATGAGCGATATAGGAATGGTGAGCAAAATAATAAAGGTTGCACGCCATTTACCCAAGAAAAAGAGTACCACAAAAGCCACAATTATGAGTGCCAGTCCAATAGTTTGTACTAAACTATTAATAGAGCTCTCAATCGATTCTGATGTGTCGATAATAACATCCATCTTAATGTCATCGGGTAGGGTTTCTTGTATTTTAAGCATCTCTGCCCTTACAGTATTGGCAATGCGCACAGTGTTGGCTCCCGATTGCTTTTGAACAGCAATCATAGCACCTTTTTTACCATTTACCCACGACTCTTGAACGTTGGTCTCGATAGTATCGCTTAATGTGGCTACATCGCTCAAATAGACGTTTTGTCCGTTGAATGACGACACCACAATATTTCTCATGTCATCACTCTCATCAAACTCACCATCAAGGCGAAGCGAGAAAGTTTGACTTCCCACATTCATAGTACCACCCGGTATGTTTACGTTTTCTTGTTGTATTGCAGCAGCTATCTGCTCAATAGTCAACATGTAACTCTCTAGTTTTTCTGGAATAGCATTTACCTGTATTTCTCTTTTAGGAGCACCTGCAATAATTACAGTACCCACTCCATCAATTCGTTGCAAGGGGTTTGCTACCTCTTCGTCCAAAATTTTCTCTAGTGCATTCAAACTCTCGTCGGCTGTAATAGAGTAAAAAATAACCGGTATCATATCGGTGCTAAACTTAAATATGATAGGATTGTCGGCTCCGTCTGGTAGAGAGCCTTTCACAAGTTCTAGTTTGTCGCGAATATCACTAGCCGACTCGTCGATGTTGCCTCCATACTCAAATTCTAGCGTAATGATCGACATATTGTCTTGCGATTT
>DUVZ01000216.1 GCA_012840785.1 Bacteroidales bacterium | reverse complement strand
GCTGTGTTTAGTGCAAAAACACTCATAGAGAAGCGCTCATTGCTTCCTGGATTTTCGCGTCCCATATCCATAAATTGTTGCCACGAAATGCCCAACTTATTAGCAAAACTACCCATATAGCGACTTATCAAGTCCTCATCGAAATAGTCGTGACCTGCTGGAACTGGAGTGTGAACAGTATAAAGCGATGATGACTTAACCACCTCTTTTGCTTGATTAAAAGATAATCCTTTATCATTTATATAATAGTTCAAACGCTCAGCATTGATAAGAGATGCGTGACCTTCGTTCATGTGATAGATATCTTTCTCTATTCCCATTCTCTCTAGCAACTGCATTCCACCAATTCCTAATAGATACTCTTGCTTCATGCGATTTTCCCAATCTCCACCATATAGTTTATGAGTGATAGCACGATCTTCGTCGCTGTTTGATTCAACATCGGTATCCATCAAATACAATTTGATTCTACCAACAGCTACTTCCCAAATGTGTGTCTTAACATTACGACCTGGAAATTCCACTTCGTGTACAAGTGGTGTACCATCTTCGTTGCGAACCATTGTAATGGGTAGACTTCCAAAGTTTTGAGCTTCGTACTTTGCCTCTTGTTGACCATCGAGTGCCAACCATTGAGTAAAATAACCAAATCTGTAGAGGAAACCTACAGCTGTCATATTTACATTGCTATCGCTTGCCTCTTTTAGATAGTCGCCAGCAAGAACGCCTAAACCACCTGAATATATCTTCAACACATGAGTCATTCCATACTCCATACTGAAATATGCAATGCTTGGTCTACCATTAGTAGGACTTTCTGACATGTACTCATTAAACTTGTCATATACCAACTGGATATGACTCATAAGTGTTTTATCGTTGATAATCTCTTCGCAACGCTCTTTTGATAAGCTTTGCAACAATTCAACTGGATTTTTATCTCCACTTTCCCAAAACACTGGATCTAATTTTTCAAACAGGGCTTTAGCCTCTTCATTCCAAGTCCACCAAAGGTTGCGAACTATTTCTTCTAACGGGAGCAACTGCTCGGGTAAAATAGAATGTATCTGCAAATCCTTCCAATTTGGAGAGTTTGCATGACTTGTTTTAATAATCATGTTTTTATTATTTATTTGTTTTATTATTTCTTATTTATTGATTGTGTTTGCAATGTCTTATCACATTTCTGATAAGGCATTGTAAATCACACATATATTTCACAGAGCGAATATAGTGTGTTTTTTACTCATCATCCTTATTATTTGCCGACAACCTGTCGATTGAGTTATGCAAAGCTTTGCAATAAGCCTCTTCATAATGAATAATAAAGTGCTCCCAATCTGCTAAATCTGCAAGTGTTAAGGCAGCACTTCTAATCTTATCCAACTCTTTTTTATTTTTTCCCGACAAGTTTATTAATGCTTCTGCAATTTTTTCAGAAACCTCATCATAATTGTCTTCATTTCTTTCTATAACCTCAACCCCATCATCTATTCCACTCACACCCTCCATTTTTGAAGCCCATGCTCCAAAACCTGACAATGATGTTGTAACAGTTGGTATAGAAAAAGCTATGCTCTCATGCGGAGTGTATCCCCATGGTTCGTAGTATGATGGAAATACTGTAGCATCTAAGCCGATTAACAGATCGTAGTAAGAGGCATTAAATATACCATCGTCACCATTGAGATAGGAGGGCACAAAAATGAGTTTTACCTTCTCTTCTTTAGAGTTGGTAAATCCTAATACTTTTAGTTGAGATAAAAGCGGATCGTTTTCTGGTTCATGCAAATCATGCGTAAGGAAAGGAAATGGCAACGCTGCATTGGCAGTTATAGGTCCATCTTCTTGTAGGCGCTGCTGCAAATCGTGGCGAGAGTTTTTTACCCATGCAGGCACCATTACAAAGGCAACAATATCTTTTTTCAAAGATGGGTTGCTGCGGAGTTTATTTAGGGAGTCAAGAAAAACATCTATCCCTTTATTTTTATATTCATACCTTCCACTAAGCGCCACGAACAATGATTGGGGAGCAATAGAATATCCTAATAAGGCTTCTGCAACACGGGTAAGTGCTTTACGAGCTTTGTTACGCTGTCGTGTATAAGCTCCTTTTTGAGGTATAAATCCTTTTTCGAAGCCATTGGGAGTAACAACATGAGGTTGTTTTTCAAGCAACTGAGTGCACTCTCTTGCAGTTGTATCGCTTACTGTAGTAAAACAGTCTACATTGTGTGCAGTAATTTTTTCCACGGAATGCTTAGAAACCATATTCAACTCTTGCGCCATTTGATCTCCGTTGTACTTGTTGAAATATTTGTAAAGAGGCAAATTGTTGCCTGCTATAGAGCGTCCAATAGAAGTGGCATGTGTAGTGAATATTGTAGCTATCTTTGATACAAAATGCTTTACATACAATGCACCCATTCCCAACATCCATTCGTTGAAGTGAGCTACTACATGTTTGTTTTGCAATTTATGAAACTTATAAAAGCTCTCGATTACATTGCCTACGGCATAAGCAAACATACTAGCCTCGTCGTAGTCACCATATGATGGCAATGAGTCTACTCCATAGAGTCTCCACATCTGTCCATATATATCGTTTTTGTGTTCGAAAAAACTTTTAAAATCGACCAATATAGCTATTGGTGCTCCAGGCACATCCCATCGACCAACACGAACTGATAAATCTTCTTTTAAGTCGGCATGCTCGCGCCACTTTTTGTGAAGCGAATCATCTTGTATAAACCACGGACTTTCAGTCTCGGTCCATATATCAGGACCAATAAATACCACTTTATCTTTGTGGTCTTTCTGAAGTGTATTGGCACGAGATGATAGTACTGTGTAGATACCTCCAACTTTATTGCAAACTTCCCAGCTTGACTCGAAAATGTAATCGGGTGTATATTTTATTTTTGTATGCATATGTTTGTTTCAAATTAAAATTTGGTTTACAAAGATAGTTAAAATAGATGACTATAAGATTCTTAGTAGTGTAATTCAAACAATTAATAGAAATTATTAGATATTTTTGGGTACTAAAAGAAGGTGAAAGAGGGATTTGTCTGTCTATTTGATTGTTACATAAGGTTTTTGCAGAATATATAACATAGATAGAGGATATAAAAAAACATATTTAATTGCTTCAACAGGTTGGTTTATATAATAAATGAGGTCTCTTTATCGGTTTACTGCTTTACTTTATACCCCCATAATGTAAACAATAGAACACATGATATGAAAAAAAATGCGATATCGTATTTATCAATTAGTTTGCTTGTTTTATTTGAAATGGCTACCTTTGTTTGTTAAACTCTACAATTTGGAAATTTCAAAACTATTACATCTTTTTGGCTCTAAAGCCAATATTACAGTTGCAACAAAGTTGTTGAACGAGGTGAAATCTCTTTCAATAAAAGGATTGCATGGTTCGACTAAAGCTCTATTTGCGGCATCACTCTTTAGCCGTGAACCCAAAACCTATATCTATATTTTAAACAATATGGAAAATGCAGGTTATTTCTATCACGATTTAAATCAGATATTGGATAAGAAAGGGGTACTTTTTTTCCCTTCGGCATACAAACGAGCTGCTAAATATGGACAGGTAGACCCGGCAAACGAAATACTTCGTACAGAAGTGCTTGCTAGATTGCAAAGAACGGATAAGCCTTATATAATTGTTACATATCCAGATGCAATAGCCGAAAAGGTGGTTTCACAAAGCACACTTTCGAAAAACACACTTCCTATAAGCGTAAGCGAAGAGATAGGTAGCGAAGAGATTTCGAAACTATTAGACTCATATGGTTTTGAGTATGTAGATTATGTTTATGAACCAGGACAATATGCTACACGTGGAAGCATTTTAGATGTTTTTTCTTATTCAAGTGAATATCCTTATCGGATAGACTTCTTTGGTGATGAAGTGGAAACCATTAGAAATTTTGATATAGAGTCACAACTTTCGATAACTACTTTTGAAAAAATACGTATTGTACCTCACTTTGGTGATTCGAAATCTAAAGACTCCACATTGTTTGATGCTCTGCCTGACAACGCAATTATTGGGTTTGAAGATATGCAATGGATAGAAAGTCGTATTGAGTCGGTGTTTTCTGACGAACTAACCATAGAGCTTGAAGAGGTAGAGATGACGATACCCAGTCTGCTATCTAAAGTTGACTTTAGGACAGTAATAAAGCCATTTACTCACATTCGATTTGATACAAAGCAAATAGAGAAAGCAGAGGCAACGCTACAATTTAAAACTGCGCCTCAACCTCTGTTTCACAAAAACTTTGATTTGATAAGCGATTCACTTAGTAGCTTTATTAAAGAGGGCTACACAATCTATATCTTATCGGATAGTGAAAAGCAACAAGAGCGATTGAGGGTAATTTTTGAAGATAGAGGAGATAATATTCCATTCACTCCTATCAATCGCACACTGCATGAAGGGTTTATTGACCAAACATTAAAGATTTGCTGTTTTACAGACCACCAGATATTTGATAGGTTTCATAAGTATAACCTAAAGTCGGATAAGGTTCGCTCTGGTAAGATTGCACTAACACTTAAAGAAATTAATCAATTTCAGATTGGTGACTATGTGGTGCACTTGGATCATGGTATTGGTAAGTTTGCTGGTCTTGTAAGGCTGCCTGTTGGGGAGAACATACAAGAGGTGATAAAGATAACCTATCTCAACAACGATGCCGTGTTTGTGTCAATTCACTCGCTACACAAACTATCTAAATATAAAGGGAAAGAGGGAGATGCCCCTACCCTCAACAAAATTGGTTCTGGTGCATGGGAGAGAGTTAAACAACGCACAAAATCTAAAATTAAAGATATTGCACGTGACTTGATAAAGTTATATGCAGAACGAAATCAAGAGAAAGGGTTTGCCTTCTCACCAGATAGCTACTTGCAAACAGAATTGGAAGCATCATTTAAATACGAAGACACACCCGACCAACTGAAGGCTACCAACGATGTGAAAAGCGATATGGAAAAACCTGTGCCGATGGATAGACTTGTATGTGGTGATGTGGGGTTTGGGAAAACTGAGATAGCTATCCGAGCTGCATTTAAAGCCGCCACTGATGGCAAACAGGTGGCAGTGTTGGTACCTACAACTGTTCTTGCAACGCAGCACTATAATACATTTAGCGAACGCTTGGCTGATTTTCCTTGCACCATCGACTATTTGAGTCGAAGTCGTACACCGAAAGAACAAAGAGCCATTTTAGCTGATTTAAATGAGGGCAAAATAGACATATTGATTGGAACACATCGACTAGTTGGCAAGGATGTGAAATTTAAAGACTTAGGACTATTAATAGTAGACGAGGAACAAAAGTTTGGAGTGTCGACCAAGGAGAAGCTAAAGCAACTAAAAGTGAATGTGGATACGCTCACTATGACTGCTACGCCCATACCTCGCACGCTTCAGTTTTCTCTAATGGGCTCTAGAGATTTAACCACCATCTCTACCCCTCCTCCGAATAGATATCCTGTGCAAACCGAAGTGCATACTTTTGATATGGAGATCATTCGAGATGCAATTAATTTTGAGGTGAGTAGAAATGGGCAGGTATTTATTGTAAACAATCGTATTCAGAATATCTACGAGATGCAAGCACTCATTCAACGTGAAATACCTGATATAAAAGTTGGAGTGGGACACGGACAGATGAATCCAAAAGAGATGGAAAAGGTAATATCGGATTTCATTAATCACGATTTTGATGTACTTATCTCAACTACTATTATTGAATCAGGCATAGATATTCCCAATGTAAACACCATGATTGTTATCAACTCTCAGAACTTTGGCTTGAGTGACTTACACCAACTGCGGGGTCGTGTAGGCAGAAGCAACAGAAAAGCGTTTTGCTATCTGTTAGCTCCTCCTTTATACTCGCTTAGCACCGACTCTAGAAGACGCCTGCAAGCTATCGAAAACTTTTCGGAGCTTGGCAGTGGTATCAATATTGCTATGCAAGATTTAGATATACGTGGTGCAGGCAATCTGCTAGGTGCAGAGCAAAGTGGATTTATTGCAGACCTTGGTTACGAAACCTACCAGAAGATACTAAAGGAAGCTATGGTAGAGCTTCGCAGACATGAGTTTCAAGAGCTATTTAAAGACGATGAAACTGATAAAGACTCAGAAGGAGAGATGTTTGTAGATGACGTAGTAGTTGAGAGTGACTTGGAGCTGATGTTTCCGGTAATGTATATACCCAACGATGCTGAGCGTATTGCTATATACCGTGAGTTGGATAACCTGGAAGGGGAACTTGAAACATTTGATTTCAGAAAACGACTTGAAGACCGTTTTGGAAAGATACCCTCACAAGGGAAAGAGTTAATTCGTATTGTTAGATTAAGGAGCTTAGCAAAATCTCTTGGAATAGAGAGAATAGTGCTCAGAAACAAAGTAATGAAACTTCATCTCATTAGAGATAAAGAATCGCCTTACTATCAATCGCCTCTGTTTGATAAGCTTTTGGCTTATGTTATGAACAACGCTCGATTGTGCAAACTTAGAGAAGTTGGGAAGAAGCGCTCGGTAACCATAAAGAATGTAAATACTGTAGAGAATGCAGTGGCTATTATGGAGCAGATAAAGGGAGTTAAATAGTTTGGTCACTTCCTATTAAAATCAGCAGGTATCTCGCCCCACACCTTAGTTTCCCATTTAAGAATTTTATTTGAATAGTCGTTCTCCTTAAGCCACTTCAGGGCTCTATCAATTAGAGCAAAGAGTTGCTCATTGTTTTTTGTGCGTGGTTGTTTTGTTTTTATCTCTTTTTTTTGCACCCACAATATGGCTGTTCGACTATCCGAGTAGATAGGCAGCAAGATTCCTTTTTGCTTGCAATATCCTAAAGCATGCACTAAAGCGAGGAACTCCATTAAGTTATTAGTTCCCTCGGGAAAAGGACCCTGTCTGAAAATCTCTTTAGCACTGTGCGTAAACACCCCTCTATACTCTGACATACCTCCACGAGAACTACTTGCCCCATCTACAGAGATACTCTCAAGAATAGGTTCACCATATTTTTTCTTTTGCTCTTCAGTAAGTTGCGGTTTTTTTTTATTCTTGCCAACATGCTCTTTACTATCATCATAAAAAGCCTCATTAGCCAGCTCTTCGCTATCGAATGATTTGTATACTGCACCTGGATAACCAGAGACTTGTTTTTTGCATGATTCCCACGAATTGTAAACCCCTGTCTCACGACCATCCCATACAACGTAATATTTCTTTTTAGCCATTTTTGCTATCTACCTGTTTCATGCGTGCAATTAACTCATCGCCCAATGCTCTTTTATCTTCAATGTGTTTTAATACTGTTACTACAAATTCATTATTATCAAAAGCACCCCTTACTGATTCAAAATCCAACATGCGCTCTTTAATATTGCCATCTGCTCCAAATCCTGTTTTGAATGACAGTGAAAACTCTTTCTTTGCATCTTCATATATCATCTCATCAAGCTTTATAACAGAATCCTTCCATTTCTCAACAATACTTATTACGTCACCACTTGTAATACTTGAAGCATCTAGTTGATAATACTCTTGAATTTTGCGCCATGCCCACGACCACTCTATTGTGTAATAATTTGCGTGCAAATAACCAAAAACTTGATTAATGTCTCGTAGTTTAGTAATCTCACCCTTTTCAATCTGCGAAATTAATAAATCTATTTCGGATTTTGGTGCAATCAAACCCGAAAGATCTACCCACTCACCTATACCAATATCTAAATCTGGCACTAAGCGAGCTCTAATCTCCTTATTGCTTTTGAACTGAATATGCTCTAAACGCTTTATTAATGAATTACCCAAAAACTTATGCACCACCATATTATATAGTTTAAGTCCTTTCTTTAAAGCAGAATTAGTTATAATACAACTTTGGTAAGTGTATATATCTGAAGCTTCACCAGCTGTAGCTTGCAAGTTGGTCAATATATCTATCCCTGCAAGTACTTTTTGAATTGTGTAAGGACTCAATAGGTTGAAATTGATAAAATCCAATTTGTTGGGGTCATTCCTGAAATCTCTTTCAGGCCACTTCTTGGCATCTCGGATAGTACCTACACTTCGTAAATTAACACCAGGAGCTATATAGGTAGTGTTGTTTTTCTCTATCAAATATGAGTAAGGCAAATTGGATGTATCTGCATGTTGATAATGTCGACCAAGAATAAGAGAAAAAGGTCCCACCTTGGCTGGCCATAGCACAAAGGAGTCACTAGTAGTTTTTGCACCTCGTTCTAATATGCCCTGGTGAATAGGACCCAACTTGTACATATGGTTGCTTTGATTAGATCCAGACCCTGCATTCATAAACGAAAACATACCTGCAATAAGCAAAGTAGATTTATGATGAGTAACCGTGAATGGACCAGCAAAAACTGCACTTGCTTCACCATTCATGCCTTGGGAGTTGCTAAAAAACAAAGAATCGGAAGCAGAGTAGTTTTGTTTTAAAACACAAGCTTGTCCCACAAAGCAACGTTTAAGGATAGCTCCACTTTCTACACGAGAGCCTGATGAGATAATAAAATCTTCTACAATAACATTTCGTCCAACCCTTACAGGTGCTTGCTCGTTACTATTAATTGTGCCATTCTTAAGCATCATAGAGCCCATAATCTTACTATGTGCCCCAATATTCACATCCTCTATATAACCAACATTTACAATGGTGGAGTTTTCACCCACAAAACCTTTATCAGATGCATGCTTATTGCAAAATCGATCTATCATTGCATACATGTTTTCTATTAAAAGCGGCCTGTGCCGATAAAGTGAGTAAATATAAGCAAAGTGTGCAGAAAGCTTGTTGTGGATGTATACATCGCGTCCTCCAGTTTCATTCAAAACTGATACTTTTACTCCATTACCAAAAGTTGATAAGCCCTTCACCAGCATTACATCAACATTTTGAATAAAACAGTTGCTTCCAATAGTATAGTTGGCAATATAATTTTGAATATTTTCAATAACTACATCATCTCCTATATCACAATTATGAATTGTGGCATGGCGTATACAAGAATGTTTAATTAACCCGCCAGATAACTTAAATTCAT
>DUVZ01000215.1 GCA_012840785.1 Bacteroidales bacterium | reverse complement strand
CTGCTCACTGTTCACTGCTCACTGCTCACTGTTCACTGCTCACTGTTCACGCTTCAAATCCGAAAGATCCACATCAAAATGCCGCGCAGTTTTATCCACCAACACCTTTTGCAGCACCCTTGCCCACCTTTCGTCGCTACACGAAGATTCGTTTTCGAGCATGCTCCACAATTGCCAAAAGCATACTGCACCGGCAGAGATATTGGTTAGTTTTATTTGCAGCCCTTCAAAAATGTATGTCTCAATCAAAAAAGCGAGAATTATCAGCACATAAATTTTGATAAGCGTTATAAACACCCTGCCAAAATAGATGCTTTTGAACTTTCCGTCGCTAGCGTTCGGAAATTTGCGTTTCACACGGCGCGATAGGCTCCAAGCGGTGTATACATCGCCCAGCACCATTAGGGTGCAGAGCAGGATAAAGGGGATGGTGGGTTGGAGGAGTGCTACGACGCCTCCAATGACACTGAAAAGTGATTTGCCGGTTGGGTTAAATAAAAGTGTTTTCATGGTTAGTTGATAATAATGGTTAGTTGATAATAATGGTTAATTGAAAATAATTATTAATGGTTAATTGGTTAACCCTGTGGAATAATGCCTTGCATTAAATCTTTGATTTATTCCACAGGGTGAATGGTTAATGAGCTGGCTGTCAAAGGACACCAGGCACTTGTAACTTATTACGGTCATCCACAGAGAGCACAGATAATAATTGCATTAAATCCAATGGTTGATGCTGACCGGAGCCGCAACGCCCTCGCACCTCGCACCTCGCACCCTGCACCCCGTACCTCGCACCCTGCACCCCGCAAAGAGAACCGCCAACAGCCACCCATTGCAGCCATTAATAATTACCCAAAATATCCTTCACCCCATCCCACATCTCCATCACTCGCTGGTCGCCTATCAACAGCATATCGTTGATGCGATTAACACCATACTTCACGGTATCGAAAGTTCTGCCAATTTCGCGTGCTATTTCCGAGCAGCTCACACCGTGTGCATCGTGTCGCAATTTGCAGTAGAGATGACGTATTTCGGATATTTGCGCACTCTTGTTGCGAGCAATTATCTCCATTGGCGTTACAGTCATGCGCCTTGCAAACTCGTCCATCACTTGGTTTGGGGTACCCACAAGTGGGGTTTTTGTAATTGTTTTCATGTAGTTTATTTGATTAGTTATGTAATTAAAATAAAGTTTATTTAGTTGTTGCCTCGCTAGCACACTGTTTGTTATACTCCTCGCGTGTGATAGCCGTTTGTTGCCACTCTTTTTGTTTGCGATTGTGCTCCTCTAGCATATATTTATGATGCACTCTGTCAAGCTCTTGCCGCCTCCACGATTTAAAAGCAATGAGGTATTCGCCCACTTTTTGCGGATCTACCGTTCCGTAAAATCCACCAAAATTGCCTGCTTTAAGCATATAAAAAAACAGCAGTATCTCCGATGCCTTCAAGTATCCAGTATTTATAATTATAATACCTGCCAACTCTCTCATTTGCGGCGTAGTCATCTTGCTTTTTACCCCCGCATAGCTGTTCAAATCTTCAATTTGCGCCATCAGCCACACCTGTAGTTGCTCTATTTTGTAGGTGTATAGCAGCTGTTTTATTGTGGGTGCATCGCCTGTAAGCGCCTTTTCGATATTCATTGCACACTTCATTTGCACACTGGGGTTGAACTTCAATGCAAAGCTATTTGCATCACCATATTTCGCCACTATCTCGGTTTTCTTCACCTCCAGCCATCCCCACGCTTCTTGCGAAGTCGAGGATTTCTTGCTTTCGTTTTGCACTTTCAATAGATTGCCTATCTGCTTCATTTGTAATTGTTTTGTTTAAATTATTATTTTTATCTGTTAGCCAGGCGATATTAAAACCCGCCCATTGTCTCTCTGCAATTGTTCGCAGCAACTCGTTTTTTTCGCCGCCCGCCCGCTCCACCTGTGCAATAAAAGAGTTATACGCAAACTCACTATTAACCGATCGTTTGTTTTTTCGAATTGTGAGCCACTCGTCCACCAACTCTTCATGGAAACCATAATCGAGTAAAGCCTTTCTAAAATCAAACACACTATTAGTATTATTCTTTTCCTTTACTTTACTTTCCTTTACTTTACTTTCCTTTGCATTGGGGGTGCTATTGCCACCCTTTAGCCCCCCTTTAGCATCCTTATTTCCCCACCTTCTTTTTGCGCCTTTTTTTCCAGCATCGGAAAGTGTTTTGCGAATCTTTTTATGCTTCATCATTCGCTGTGAATAATATCCATGTTCGTTTTCGTGCAACAGCTCTACACCTATCATAAAATCGATGTATTCTTGCAACTTGGCTTTCGATATTCCAAAGCCTACAGATATGCCACCCAGTAGTTTAGGATTTATATACCCATCATCAGCCTCTGCCATTGTTTCGGCTATACACCAATATAAACCCAAACCTTCGAGCCCATATTCTGCTCTCAATTCAAGTATTTTGGGGTCGTTTCTCGCACCATAATCGTGCGTGAAATAGAAACTCTCTTTTGTCATTTTACTCATAATTATTTATTATAAAGTTCTTCTAAATAACTCTGATAATAGCTGTTGGCAACCATGTATTGCTCCCTCATTTGCTGCTCTATGGCGTGGTCTCTTTCTATGACCTGCGATAGAGATACCCGCTTTTTTGCATCCACTATGCCATCGAAGCGATGCAGCGTAGTGTTGTCCCATCTGTCAAGCAACAAGTCGGTTTGCGGCGTATCCACCAAACAGTAGCTCACCACAGCCTTGTCGATATCAAAAAGCATCATATACACGCGGCATTGCCAGTCGTATCCAGCTTTTTTTATTCGCTTCCACACATCCTCTTTAAAGAAGGGAAAAGTAGTAGCATCCCACGATGTTTTTATCTCCACAATGCCCTCATTGGTAATCAAATCGGGTGTGCCTCTAAAACCGTGCTTGTCTATCGTTGTCTCGTTTTTCATATAATTGGTGTGCATCACCTGGTTGTAGAGCTCTATCGATTTGCCTTCGCACACCAGTCCCTTTATTATAGGTCTTGTAACTACTATTTTCCTCAACCCCAACACCTGCGCCACTGCCTCTTCTTTGAGCCATGTTTTGGTGGTTTGCGACAGTTCGTCTTTCAGCTTTTGAGGCTTCGTCATTAGTTTGTGGCACTCGCTTGCATACACTGTAAGGGGTTTCTTGTAGCGCTCTAGTGTTGTTTGTTGCTCGTTTGTAATAGATTGATTGTTTGTCTTCATAATTTTGCAGTTGTTTTATTTGCTTTGCCCCTGCACCAACTATTGATGGGGGGCAAAGCGTGTGTGTGTTTGTTAGTTATATTCAAAGTCTTGTTTATTTTCCACAATGTAGTTTGCCTCTGCCTTTGCTAGCTCTGCCATAGTTTGGGGCAAGGTGTTGCCATTGGTTTCGTGTAGCTCAAACTCATCGAAGCCATACTCGCTCAAAAAATGAGTTATCAGCATTCTCATGGTTTCGTATCCACCCTGTTGCTCGGCAGCCGACAGCCCCCTTGTGGCAAAATCGATGGTAAACTGAGTGTTTAGTTTCACTGTAAATGTCTTCTCCATCTGTTACTGTTTTTTTTAATGTTGCTTTGGTTATTTCAAAGCCAATTTCTATTCATATTCATACCTTATAGCATCTTCGGCTATCTCCTCTATGTAGTCATACCCCGGTTTGCCCATCACATCCACCATGCAGTCCATCCTTTCGTTGTAGTAGAGCAGCTCGTAGAAGTGTATGTCGCAAATCTCTTTATGGTATAGTATCTCAAAGTCGTATCCTTCATAACTACCTCCTATACACTCCTCTATGTCATATTCTACATATCCGTTGGCTAGGTAGGTGGTAAAATCGTGTTCTATCTCAAAATCTTTAAAATATTCACGGTCGTGTCTTATCATTCTGTTTGGTTTAGATTGGTTTTTACTGCTGCTTGTTTCCGCTAGTTTTGGTGTATATCTCCCTCGCGCGAGTGTTTTTATTACCCGTTTGTAGTATAAAATATTTGCTTGGTGATATGTAAGTTGTTTAGATATCGGCGCTAGCTATCCCCCACAAAAATAGACGCAAGCTAGCCAGCAGCAGTATGGTTTAAAATAGCAGCACCTGCTCTTGCGAGCGATGCGATAGCATAGCCCTTCGCTGTCTTTCGATACTCATTCGCACTTGTCGCAGAGCCTCTTCGCGGCTCAGCAGCCTATTCTCGTATCTTATAAACTCTTGCTCGCTTTGGGCAATGTAGAAGCCCGCATCCGACGCCATAAGCCCCACAACAAGATCATTGGTTCTGATATGATTGACCACCTTGCGCACACATCGCTCATTTATCTTCAAGCCGTGTTTTCTAAGGGCAAGCACTATTTGCCTGTTGGTAATAGCATTTTCGGCTCCTCTTTTTCTCTTTAACCCTTTCATCAAAATTGGCAGCAAAATGTTTTGCTCATAGTTGCTAAGGCGATAAGTTGCTCTTGGTAAATTGTTTTTCATAGTTGTTACGTTTTTTAGATTTTCAGCAATTTGTTTCATTGATATTAGTGTTTATTTGAATGTTAGTAAAAAAAAGTATTACCTTTGTCTACGCATCTGCAAGGTGTGAAAATCCTTATAGATTGCTCGACAAATGTATGCAGATTAATCTAGATACAAAAATAAAAACGCATGTTAAATTCAGGAAATCGACTTAAAAAAACCGAATAGATATGAACACAACAATCAATCAGAGAGTTAAGGAAATTGCCGATAAACTGTGTAATGGAAACGTATCGGAGTTGGCTCGAACTGTAGGTGTAAATCAGCCTGCCCTTAGAGATATTGTGGGCACCAGGCAAGTTGAGCCTCGTTTTGAAACACTTAGCAAAATAGTAGATTGCTCTACACTAAATATTAGTGGCGACTGGCTACTTACAGGTAAAGGAAACATGCAAAAACATGAAGTAGAGATTATATACAACCCTCCTTACAGAGATATTGGTCACGAACTGATACCTGTATACGATATAAGCGCCGCTGCCAACCTGCAAACATTGTTTACAGAGAGTAGCCATCACCTGCTTGGCGAGATTAAAATAATGAATGCACCCCAATGCGATGGCGCAATATTTGCCAGGGGCGATAGTATGTATCCGCTAGTAAAAACAGGCGACACCATTGCCTACAAACAGCTGCACAACATAAACAACCTTATATCGGGCGAAATGTATGTTGTGGATTTTCATATCGATGGCGACGATTTTTTGGTAATTAAATATGTGCAATGGGAAGAGGAAGACACCTCGCTTCGTCTTGTAAGTTACAATCAGCATCATAAAGATATGGTAATTCCGGTGAGCGCTGTGCGGGCTATTGCGCTGGTAAAGATTGTGGTGAGGATTACTTCGATGGTGTAGTTTCTTTGCCCACATTATATAGATATACACACTAAAACACTTTTTCTTGTGCACATTGTGCTGTAGTGCACACAAAAGTGGGTTGTCGATAAATCAACATGTATGCCAATATTGCAGACCAACTCCCTCAAACAGAGCCCTATACTGACATAATTGCAGACACGCTGTTTTGGTAAACATCGCTGCTCAAACCACCCTCAAAACCTCTACACAAGCTCATTAGAGGCACTTTTCACGCCCTGCATCTTGTAGCAATGTCTACAATGGCATATTTGTTGTACTATTATTGGTGAACAAAGATTGAATGTTTAACCAATAAAAAAATAGGAGATTATATATTATGTCACTAATTAGATTTTCAAATCGAATGCCAAGATTGTTTGACCACTTTTTTGATAATGATTTAATAGATTGGTCAAACCGCAATTTTTCTGAAACCAACACTACCCTTCCAGCAGTAAATGTGAAGGAAAAGGAAGATGGTTTCGAAATCGAAATGTCGGCTCCTGGCTTGAAGAAGGAAGACTTTAATGTAGAACTTACCAACAGTGTGTTGACAATTTCGTGCGCAAAGAAAGAAGAAGACGAAACAAAAGACGAGGACGGACGATACACCCGCAGGGAGTTTAGCTATCAGTCGTTTAGCCGCTCGTTTAACCTACCCGACACGGTAGACTACGAAAAAATTGACGCTAAATACGAAGATGGTATTTTAACGCTCAGCATTCCTAAAATGGAAGAGGTGAAACCGAGTCCAAAACGTATCGAAATTTCGTAACAAATAAATCTAGGCTTATAAGATTAAAAAAGAAAGAGCTAGCCAATATTGGCTGGCTCTTTTTTTTGGTGTGTATGCACGTTTTTAGTGCAAATTGCTACTCTACTACATCTTTCATGTATATCTCATCTATATTTTGTATCTGCTTTTTAGAAAACAGCCCATTTCTTTCGCCAGCCCTCTTTATCGACTCCACAAAATTGGTTCTATACCGTTTGTTACCACTAGCCCACAAAAGAATGCTGCGTATTTTCGAAAAAGTTGAGAAGGTTTCATACGTTGTAAAATCAATCAGTTTTTGATTAATAATTTTCTTCGAATTCATTTGCCCTTCCAAAATGTCTTGCTTATCCATTACATTGGAATAAAACTCAAATTCAAAGCCCGAAACAAGCCCTTTAAACATCATGTACTCTAAAACTCTAGAAGTCATACTTTTAGTAATATCTTCTTTCAGTTTTTCAACCGATGAAAATATTTCTTCAGCAATATCCGCCTCCAAAACCTCATTTGCACACGATCTGCAAATAAACTTTGTATCTGCATTCTCACAATTACCTATTACACAAACATGCTTTATTGGATAATCTGTACATAAACAAGGTACACCCTCTTCTGCATAAAATACATTGTCGAAGTACCACTCTTCTTTTGCATTTTCCCAACAATCCGACTGGCTATGGGCTAACAACCTCTCTTTCAACTCTACGTGCATTATTAATTATAGTTTTACATCGTTAATTTTATTTTTTGCAACAAAAATACAAAAAACCTTTATATCGCACTCCATTTTGGGGGTGCATAATGATGGTAGTAAAGTGTTATCAGCCCACACACCCAAACCCCGCAAGGGGTGGTATTTCGATATTACCAAATATGCTAATTATTATTTAGCACCTCTCTAATAAATATCTCGTCAATAACTTCGATTTGCCTTTTAGAAAACAGCCCCTTTTTCTTACCAGCCCTCTTTACAGACTCCACAAAATCTGTCTCATACCAACTATTATTTTCAGCCCACACAAGAATGCTCCATATTCTTGAAAAAGTTAAATATGTTTCATAACTTATACAATCAATCAGTTTCTTATTAATAATGCGCCTGTAATTCATTTGCCTTTCGGTAAGTTTATGTTTTCGCATCGTACTTAAATAAAACTCTATTTCTGGCATAGAGAGGCTGATGTTTGAATACATAAACTCAAAAACATCGCGACTCACACTTTTAGACAAATCTCCTTTCAGTTTTGCCACATATGCAAATATACCTCGTGTTTTTATTAAGGTGATTACTTATAACACAAACATTTTGTAAGGGATAATCTGTACACAAACAAGGCACACGCTCTTCTGTATAGAATACATTTTCGAAAACCCACTCTTCTTTTGCATTTTCCCAACAAGCCGACTCGCTATGGGCTAACAGCCTCTCTTTAAAATCAGAATGTATTATTAAATATAGTTTTATATGGTTAATTTTATTTTTTGCAACAAAAATACAAAAAACCTTT
>DUVZ01000214.1 GCA_012840785.1 Bacteroidales bacterium | reverse complement strand
ATTTATCAGTGATTGAGAGGTGTGTTATGCCCTTTTCATACTTTTAGCGGACACTAATGAAAAATAATATAAGAGGTTTACAAATTTAAATCAGAGATTATGAAAACAAAAAGAGTAGCAAGTTTACTTGCAAGTTTAGTGCTAACAGCATTGTTTATGACAAGCTGCATTGGCACATCGCACGTTTCAAAAACAAGTGGGCTAAGTCAAGATTACTTAAACATGATTACAAAAAACGCTGAAGTAATCACAGTGGTAAAACATGATACTCCAGTCGATGTTTTATTTGAAGAAGTCTATGGCATTTTATTAGATAGAGGTCATAGAATAAGCAAAGATGACAAAGAGAGGCACTACATAGCAACAGAAGGAAAAGATGCTGGAGAATCTACAGTTCAAAGAATGATAATCAATATTTCAGAAAACACGAACAACTCTGAAATGAAAATAAGAACCGAATGGAAAGCTGGGACAGAAGCAATGATGGGGGCGTCAATGTTTGCTGGTGTAAGAATAAATCAAGAGTGGACAACTGCAAAATGGGAGGCTGGTAGACCAGGCATTGCATTTGGTGAGAGTGTTGCAATTGCATCTGCCATAAAAAACGGTATTGTATCTTACAAGTAATTAAAAGTGAAAAACAATCCCCACCACCTACACCACCACCCTCGAATCCCAAATCGACCAATTGGTTTACGAGCTATATGGCTTGACGGAAGAGGAGATTGGGGTTGTGGAGGGGAGTGTGAATGGGTGATTTATTTAAAGTAGAAAGATATGTAATTGGAAAAAGTGATTCATAGTGGGCTTGTTACTTATCTGTTTGAAAATGGGATGGAGATAACTGGAACAAAGGACCATCCTTTCAGAATAAAAGGAAAGGGATGGTGTTCTCTATCTCCCCAAAAATTGGAGCAATATGAGGGTGTTGAGAATGTTGGGAAAATTGAAATAGGCGAACTTTTTGAAATAATAGATGAAAACAGTGGGTTGAATACAAATAGATTAATATAGATTAAGCACCTTGAAAAAGGGGAAGAGACTTATACGATTTCGAAAATGGATATTGGCAATAACTTTATAGCAAATGGTTTTATTGTAGCAGTGGAGGGGTTGGAATAACAGACTCTTCACTTTATCATTCATATTTATCTAATAATAAGGGCATTGTAAAGGCAAATACAGTTACTGCCACAACGCTAATTAATGTTAATGCGCAAACAGTCCTACTATATGCGCAAATAATGCTAATATGGAATAGGGGTAATGGGTAATTTTACATCAAACAGTAGCAGCATATAGATGGAAAATTATCGACTAGGTTGATGAAAGATTTTTATGTCTTAACAACTCATGCATATTATAACCCTTAAAAGAACAGATAAGATGAAAAAGTATTTATTATTTCTATCAGCATTAATGATACTCACTTGTAGTGCAAATGCACAGTTGAACTTAAATAGAATTGGCAAGAAAGTAAAAGAACGAGTAGAGGATAAGAAAAAGGAGGTAGAGACAGATTTAGAGCAGATAACGGAGTCGAACCACTTAGAGCAGAAAGCTGAACAAGGGCGCGAATACGACTACAGAAAAACATACAAGGTCAGTGCCACAGCTCTTGATGCTGACCCAAAAGCTGCTGACCAAACTGTCGAAGCTATGTACACAAAATCGATAAGCGAAATACATGCAGCTTACGAGCAGTTCGACCCAGAGTTGTTTCCATATCAACCTTACTACAATTACAAACAGTTTTATTACTTGAACGATGAAGAGGAAGAGGAGGTTCGCACCGGACAGTACACTTCGATAGTGATGAATATTGCACAACTACCGGCTGGAGCATTTTACTATATGCCTTACACGCCTATACAAACACCTGATGGTGAGGTGGTGGTGACATACGACGAGTTTTTTAGAAATGCTTGGACAGCTCTTTTTGTGGCTGATCCATTAAGTCCTTGGGCATTTCACAAATATGTAAATGTGCTTATGTTTGAGAATCGTATGTTTGAGATAAAATATACCTACAAGATGTCTGACGCAGAGAAGGGAATTGTTGATGCAGAGACAGGGACATTATTATTTGCTCCTTCAGAAGCAGCTTATACTCACGCTCAGGATAGCAGAAAACTACTTGCTTTATCGTTGGCGCGTAGTGCAGTAACGATAGATTATTTGCGTTATTACCTCAATGAGCTGTTTAAACAATGTGATGCAGAAACCAATCCGGTGTTGAAATATATATTGTATTGGAAAATTGATGCCATTATGGTAAATGTTTTTACAAAACACAATGATTATGATGGTGCTGATGTTGCCAATCGTAAAGTTGAAGCCTCTTATAATGCCTTAGAATCTAAGCGATTTGATATTGAAACTGATGCACGCATGCATAGTGCCGAAACTGTTGAAATGCCCAAAAGTGTTCAGATTGATGGTAATACATCGTCTAAAATAAATGCTATGGCTAGAGAGATGTTTGGGGAGGAGTTTGTGAGAACAGTGTTTTTGGATAACAGTTGGTCGGAGTTTCAAGAAAATGAATATCCTTATCGTGTGATGCATTTGAGCTTGCCTATTGCTGTTGTTGTGAAAAGAGGTGACAAATATTTGATTAATTATTATGATGTAACTAAAAGCCCTAATGGAGGTAATTGGAATATGATGGTGCAGATGGGGGCTAGTTTTAAGCCTGTGAAATATGAGTAGTTATTGCTTGCTCGGTAGGATTATCTGTGTATGCGCAGCACACCAATTGAAAATTGGGGCGAGCAGCGATGTGGGTATCCAAGT
>DUVZ01000023.1 GCA_012840785.1 Bacteroidales bacterium | reverse complement strand
GCAATGCAGGATCACCAAAGATATCAGGACACTCAAAATTGTTTTGTCTAAGAATTTTGGCTGTTAGGGGACCTCTAACAGCTAAAATCTTTTTTGGCACTTCTGAAGGGAATTTTAATGGAGAAATACAACCAGCACCACAAACTATAGTTTTACTATTTGCAAGATGAATTGAACTTCCTACGAGTAGGATCTCCTCAACATGTGAAAACAGTAACAGTTTTGCTTCAATTACAGTTTTCCGAAACAATAACTTGGTCAAAGGAATGTTTAATGCATCTCCGAAATTCGCTGAATAAGTAAATCCGTTTACAACAATTCTTTTTTGTGGTTGCAAGATGTAATTAAGGTTATTTACAACCACATTTTTCCATTTGTATTTACGCTGAATAGTTCTAACTATAACTTCCCCTTTATTGGGCCATTTTTCAAGTACAAATTTCCTTATTCTGGTCTTAATCATAATTAAAAGCTATCAAGGAAGTCCATGAGTAAAGAATGTCGTTGAACAGCTAATCTGTAATTGTGATTGACTATTTCTTCTTTAAAAATATGCTTTTCTTGCTCTTTATAGTCATACCAAATAAAGCCTTCCATCATAGGATGGGTCTCTGAAGAATCAATTATGGGAATTGCCTTGCACATAGCACTTTCTATAAAACGATATGTCCAGGTAAAATCTCCTTTGGGACAAATAGCAAATTTAGCTTGTTTTAAGCCTTTATAGTAGTCATAGTCAAAAGTAGTTTTTGATATCTCTCTGCCTTTATTGGTAAAGAGAATTTGATTATTGGGTGCTTCAAAATACTTGACCCAATCTCTGTCCTTATTGTGCTGGCCAGTAAAGAAATAGTTTACTGTCTTTTGTGTTTCTATCCCCTTAATTAATCTAAAAAAGGAAAGCGGGAAAATTACGGAATATTCTTTCCCGTTATTATAACAATGTCCGCTTTCATGATCAATCCGAAGTTGTTTCTTTGGTATTAAAAATTCATTAAGCGCGAGGTGAAAAAGAGCTTCCTGCTTAAGACTAAATGTTCTTTTACGGAAAAAAGCAAGTTTTCTCATTTATATGAAAGTTTGTGTTTTGTTAGGTAATATGCATCTATTAAATGATCTGGTTGAAAAGATCATCCATTCTTTCTTGCCAAATTTTGTGCGTGAAATGTGACTCAAATCGGCGTAGACCTTCTTCGCCATAAGCTTTGCGCAGTTTTGGTTCATTTATAAGTCTAACCAAATACTCTTTTGCCGTTACAAAGTCATTATTTGGAAAGATATATCCTGTTTTATTATGTAGTACAGACTCCACTAATCCTCCTACTTGGGTTACGACACATGGTTTACTATAAGCCATTGCACCTATTACTGCAATGCCATGACTTTCTAAAATACTAGGTTGAAAGTATATGTCACATTTGCTATATAGGAAGTCAACATCATCCTTAAACCCAACAAAGTTGATTTGTCTATAATTTTGGGTTTGCTTTTGATAAAAGTTTAGTTCATCGCCATTCCCTGCCCATGTAAAACTAACATTATCATAATTTCGTGTTATTTCTTTTGCTATACGTAGCCACAGCTCAGGATTTTTGTAATGTGTAACGTGTCCTAGTGTTAAAATGCAGATTTTCGTTATGTCAGGGCGAGTTTGTGGGTGATTTTTCGAAATGTAGCAATTGTAAATATACTTACAAAATCTTTGTTTATTGGATGGAATTCCATAACTCCTAATTAATTGTTTATTTGCAAAATCTGAAACTGACAATATTTGCTTTTTTTCATTTAAGCATTTCGAGAGCATTAATCTGTAAACTCTTCCCAGAGGCTTTAACTGCAGCGAGTGCTGTATAGCTATAAACTTTACAGGCAGTAACATAATTGGAAAGTGAATCTCTCCACCGGTTGAATGAATGATAATATCAGGTTTAAACTTTTGATATAATCCTAACCAAAAACCAAAGACTACTATTTGTTCTATGTAGTACTTAAGGCGAGCTCCCAAAATTCTTGAGGCTTTAATCCTCGGCAAATTAAGAAGTTTGTATTCAACATTAGATTGGTCAAGAAATGCAGTAACGCTAGGTGTAATTTGATTTTTTTTGAGGAGAATAAGTAGTTTATATCTTTTCTGTTGCTTAATATACTCGGTGAGTTGAAAGAAATACGTTAAAGTCCCTCCCCCTGAAGGAAGAAAGTCAGCAAGAAGCATAAGCTTTTTTTCTATTGACGTCTTTGGGGGAGTCATATTAGAATTATGAACCAGAATGACAGTTTAATAAATATCTTTGATTTGTATTTGTTTTAATTAAGCAGTTTATATCCTTTTTTGAATAAGGAGATAAGGATGCAACCAAGTGCCCATTTGGTGGCTGTTATTAAGTAGTTGAAATTACTTTTTGCAATAAAGAATACGAAGCATAGTGTCTTTAGCTTAAGAATCATATTGACTCTTTGGCAAGCAATTATTAGTATTGCTCGTGCGTCTCGCATAAAGAAATTGATGATTTGTTTGTTGATTTTTTGATGTGATTTGGCAAGTAGATAGTTCCTTTTCCTGATTTGTATTAAATTGAGGATCCTTTTGTCTGAGAATTCTTCCAAAGGTTGTTTTATGCTATTCTTGTGTTGTCGATAGTAAAATAGGGGCGTATCTATAGTTTTATAATTATAATTCTTCACTAAGATCTTGTTATAGGCACTCCATTCATGGAATAGAATATCAGTTTCTTCAAATGGATTTGTGGACAATAATGCCTTTTTCCAAAGTGGACCAGGTGTATAGAATGTGATTTTCCCGGTTAAATGGTCTATAAATGGTTGGGTAGATTTTATTGGATGGATGCATTTTTTTAAAGACTCAGCATCTGCACTAAACTCACCGAAAAACCAACTTGCTTGACATACTACAAAATCCACACCTGGTTCCATGAGAAGTTTTACTTTGTAGTTTAAAAATTCTCTGTGCATGATATCATCTGAGTCGAAAAAATTGATAAATTCCCCTTTAGAATTTTCCAGCCCGATGTTTCTGCAAGTAGGAGCGCCTTTAGGCAATCTATTTCGAGTAAGGAGTTTAATTCTAAATTCTTTACTTGCTATTTCTTCAACAACTCCCTTAGTATTATCCGTCGACCCATCATCAACAACAATACATTCCCAATTTGTGTAGGTTTGGTTAATTACAGATTCAAGTGTTTCTGCTATCAGTGTTTCTCTATTAAAGGTGGGGATGATAATTGAAACAAGTGGGTTCTGTTCTGTTTGTGGTTGATTCATTGATTTTAACCTCTCGTTAGATTTTTTTTTCGATGTATTAGTTCTCCATTAATTTGTGGAAGACACGCCAATGCTTGCAGACTTGGCGTTTTATTTTTGAGCCATCCATTATGTGATTCGCTTTGTTGGCATAGGCCAAGTAATTGCCCCAGTCTGTTTTTGGTACTGAATCGTGCCTTCTTTTTCTTTGGCTGCCTAAATAGGTGAATCGTTTATATAGGCGATTTTTAAACAACTCGCCTCTTGTGGTTTTATTTGTATTCCGGTAGGCATGAAATTGGGCAGCACTGATGGATTTTTTCATTCTTCGATAAAACTTAGCCAGGCTGGAGGATTTAAGTAGGGCTGTTTCTCCATCAAATTCGAAGCCCAGGTATGAGAAATGCTTGTTTGTAAGAAATGCATTTTGTCTTTTTTCCATGCATTGTATGGTGCCGTTCCTCCTTTCGAATAGGAAGGTTTGCGTTTTGTCAGCTTGTGCTTCTAGTTCCAGCTCTGCTAACTTTTGTGTGATTGCGTGCTGAACAGTTGTTTCAAGTTCAACAGGGCAGGCCAGCACTATGTCATCTGAATATCTGCGGTACAAGCCTCCATGTTGTCTAACCAGTTCGTTAATATCTTTGTCAAAATCTAACATGTAAAGGTTGGCTAATACTGCGCTGATTGGGGAGCCCTGGGGTATGCCTTTGGTACGCAGTTCTTTGGTCTCCTGGTTGGTGTATTTGTTGTTTTTAATAAGTTGATTCCGGTCGGACCATTTTGTGAAATCTTTCTTCGTGCAAAATGCAATGGCTTCTTGATTACGAAGGTATTTTAG
>DUVZ01000213.1 GCA_012840785.1 Bacteroidales bacterium | reverse complement strand
TCTTTGCAACAACAAAGAAACTTGGGCTTCACCTCTAAGTTTCCTAGATGGGCTATAGCTTATAAGTTTAGTGCTGAGCAGGCTATCTCAACATTAGAATCAGTATCTTATCAAGTGGGGCGAACAGGAGCAGTAACACCAGTTGCCAATCTTTCTCCAGTATTGCTGTCGGGCACAACTGTTAGAAGAGCTTCATTATACAACGAAGATGCAATAATGGCACTTGACCTGCATATTGGCGATAGGGTATTTGTGGAAAAGGGCGGAGAAATTATACCAAAAATAACAGCTGTAGATAAAGATGCTAGAGATGGTGTGGGCGAAAAGGTAATTTTTGCAACTAACTGTCCTGCATGTAACACTTCCTTAAAAAGAGATGAAAGCGAGGCCGCTCACTATTGTCCCAACAGTACGGGTTGTCCCCCACAAATAAAAGGTCGTATTGAGCACTTTGTTGGGCGTAGGGCGATGGATATCACAGTTGGACCCGAGACCATATCGTTATTGTTTGACAAGAGGTTAATTCATGATATAACCGATTTGTATGAATTGAAATATGATGATATTATCAATTTAGAGAGATGGGGTGAGACAAGCACCAATAATCTTCTTAACAGTATTAAAGAGTCGAAGTCTGTCTCATTTGAGCGTGTGTTGTTTGCTCTTGGCATAAGATTCGTTGGGGAGACAGTAGCCAATAGGTTGGCTCATGCATTCCCTGATATAGAGTTACTCAAATCTGCCACATTCGAAGAGTTGACAAGTGTAGATGAAATAGGTGAGCGAATAGCACAGAGCGTTGTAGATTTTTTTAGTAACGAAAGTCAACTAAATATCGTTGAGCGTTTGGAAGCTCATGGCTTGCAGTTTTCTTTGAGCGAAGAGATGCTCTCCTCGAAGACAGATAAGCTAGAAGGGAAGACGATTGTGATAAGTGGTGTATTCTCTGTTCACTCTAGAGACGAATATAAGGAGATGATTGTACAACATGGTGGGAAAAACACTGGTTCAATTTCCAAAAAGACCGATTATATTCTTGCAGGAGAAAGGATGGGTCCTGCAAAATTAGAGAGAGCTAAGAAGCTTGGTGTCGAAATTATTGATGAGCAAGATTTCTTAGAGATGATTCGATGAGATCATAGATGTATATTAAACGTTATGGTTTTTTAGAAGCTATAAGTATAATTTTTTGTTCTATTTCTCTATATAATAATCTGTCAATTAGAACACTTTGTAGTAGCAAGGCGTTATATAAGTTCAAAGATTAAGTTTAAACTTTAAAACAAAACATGACATGAGAAAAAGAAGATTTATAGGTTCGATGCTAACATTTGTTATAGCATCAACATTTGTGCTTGTATCTTGTACAAACAAAACGAAACAAGAAGAGGCCACAGAAGAGATACATGAAGATGTTGTAGAGATACAACAAGAGATAAAAGAGGATATAAGAGACTTAAAGGACTATACTTTCTCCGAAAAGGAGAAATTTATTGAGGATGTTAATGAAGAGTTGGAAGATATCAATGAAGAGATTGCGGAAATGAAGGCCGATCTTAAAAAGGCTGGTGATAATATTTCTGCAGAAACTAGAGCTGCATACGAAAAAAGCATTGCAAACCTTGAGAAGATGAGAGATGCTTACAAAAAGAATGTTGAAAAGGTTGAAAAAAGTACTGAAAGCAATTGGGAAGAGACTAAAAATGATGTAAGTGACACATACGATAAAACAAAAAAGAACATTAAAGAAAGTTGGGAAGATTTGAAGCGTGGTGTGACTGAAGGTGTAAACAAAGCAAAAGATAGACTTGATTAAGAAATTGTGATGCACATAAAAGTAGTTGTGTATTCAACATGAATAGGAAAAAGCCCTAGAATAAAATATTCTAGGGCTTTTTTTATATTGTAGAATTCTAAGAATAGGCGCTGATGATAAAATTGTTATTCTGAATTGTTTGGGTAGTGTTTTGACTTTTAAGATTTCCTTAAATTATATTGTATCGGGGAGACAAATAATTCTGCATGCCTATCAATAGTTAGGCTGTCTATTAAACAATAGAGCTAGTGAGGTGTTATTTTGAAAAGTGAAAATTGCACGAAATGCTTGAACGAAAGAACTATTTTTTTGTGAGCATCTCAAAACATTTTAAAATAAATATATTATGTCGCTTCTTACAATTGTGCTATCTGTTCTACTTCCTCCGTTAGCAGTATTTCTGAAAACTGGACTGAGCGGGGAGTTTCTTTTAAACGTGCTATTTACTATAATAGGGTGGATCCCTGGTGTGATACACGCAATATATGTAAACAGTAGATAGAATAAAAGTAGTGTAAATGCATCTTTTATTTAGTTTTGCTATTCAACATATTAGCTTGTTTTTATCTAAAAACAGATAAAAATTATAACTTTGCATATAAAGTATAGTTGTTTTGCAAATATCTCTTTTTATGATGCAGAGTAAAACTATAATTTAAATAATAAGAAACATCTTATATGGCACATTTTCCTTTAAAAGGAATGGGAGTTGCTTTGATTACTCCCTTTAAAGAAGATAAGACAGTCGATTTTGAATCACTTGAGCGTTTACTAGACCTGCACCTGCAATCTGAAACGGATTTTTTAGTGGCGTTAGGAACTACAGCCGAAACAGCTACTTTAGCATTTGATGAACAGAGCAAAATAGTTCGTTTTGTTGTAAAGCATATTCAAGGTAGAATTCCTATAGTGGTAGGGATGGGAGGAAACAATACAAGAGCTCTTATCAATCAGGTGAAGTCGTTTAATTTTGAGGGAGTTCACAGCATTCTTTCAGTTACACCTTTTTATTCTCGACCAGAGCAAGAAGGGCTCTTTCAACATTTTAAAGCACTTTCTGAGGTGTCGCCTCTACCTGTAATATTGTACAATGTGCCCAGCAGAACAGGTGTGAATATGGAGGCGGAAACAACTTTGCGCATTGCACATAGCTGCAAAAATATAATTGCTATAAAAGAGGCTTACCCAAATATTGAGCAGGTTAAAAAACTTATCGAAGGTGCTCCCAAAGGGTTTTCTGTGCTATCGGGTGACGATCCTATGACTATTGACCTTATAAAAGAGGGTGGTCAGGGTGTGATATCTGTTTTAGGAAATGCTTTTCCAAAAAAGTTTTCAGCTATTGTTCGCTCAGCTCTAAATGGAGATATCGAAAAAGCAGAGGAGTCTTTCCATAAAATGGATCGTTGTTGCAAATTGCTTTTTGTTGATGGCAATCCTCCAGGAGTTAAATGCGCACTCTATTTGATGGGATATATTAAAAATGAGTTACGATTACCTTTAGTGCCTGCATCAAATGAAACACAATTGGCTATGAAGCTAGAGATTGAAAGATGTATAAAGTAGTACCATAGTAGCAGGAAAAACCACATTATTGGTTTGAGAGTTACTTACAAGAGAGATAAATAATCAAACTACAATCGTATATATACATTTATCTTATTATAATAGCAGTCAGTATATTCTGAAGTATCAATATTTTTTAATTACTTTTGCACATACTTTAAACGCAAAATAATACAGATTATGAAAAAACTTTTATTGTACTCAATTATTTTAGTTATGACAACATTAATTGGTTGTAAAGAACAAGCAACCCACGAGAAAGACAAAGGGATAGACCTTGAAAACATGGACACATCTTATGTGCCTGGTGATGATTTTTATATGTATGCAACAGGTGGATGGCAAAAGGCCAATCCTATTCCTGACGAAAATTCACGCTATGGAACTTTTGATAAGTTGCGTGAAAACAATCAAGAGCAACTACAAGGACTTATAGAAGAGTTAGGAGCTAAAGATCACAAGCTGGGTACAAATGCCCAAAAAGTAGGCACCCTGTATAGTATGGGAATAGATGAGGGGAAGCTAAATGCCGAAGGATACGAACCAATCAAGCCTATATTAGCTGAAATAGATGAGGCTACATCAAAAAAAGATATTGTTAGGTTAATGGCACAAATAAATAGATTTGCTGCTAGTCCCTTTTTTGGTTTTCGCGTTGGACCCGATACTAAAAATAGCACAATGAATATTGCACATATATTTCAATCTGGTATTGGTATGGGTGGACGTGAATATTATACAGAGCAGGATGACAAGTCGAAAGAGTTGCGTCAAGAGTATGTGAATATGATGCAGGTGCAATTTCAAAATATTGGTTACCCCGAAGCTAAAGCTGTTGAAGCTGCTAAGGCTGCAATGAAAATTGAAACAGAGTTGGCCGAGAATCATTTCACCAAAGAGGAACGCCGTCAACCGGAGAAGAACTATCATAAAATAAAGTTTATAGATTTAGAGAAAGAGGTGGCTCCATTCTATTGGGCTTACTATTTTAAGCAAGTTGGTGCGAATAGTCTTGAAGATTTAAATGTTTCGCAAATAGAACCAGTAAGAGCCGCAATCAATATTATTAATACCGAATCGATAGAGAATTTGAAAAGCTATTTAAATTGGATTGTTATTCGCTCAGCAGCAAGCTATTTGAGCGATGATTTTGTAGATGCTAGCTTCGAGTTTTATGGCAAAACTATGAGTGGTAGCAAAGAGAATCGTCCACGTTGGAAGAGAAGTATCGATGCTGTGAATGGTGCATTGGGCGAAGCTGTTGGTCAACTTTATGTAGAGCGATATTTCCCCGAAGAGGCTAAAGAGAGAATGCTTACATTGGTAAACAATCTTACAGAATCTTTAGGAGAACGCATTTCGAATCTTGAGTGGATGACCGAAGAGACTAAAGAGAAAGCGCATGAGAAACTGAGCACTTTCATTGTAAAGATTGGCTATCCTGACAAATGGAAAGATTACTCATCGTTAGAGATAAAAGATGATTCGTATTATGCAAACATGAAGCGTGCTTCAGAGTTTTTATATAACGAAAACATAAATGAATTGGGCAAGCCAGTTGATAAAACTAAATGGTATATGTCTCCACAAACTGTAAATGCTTACTACAGTCCAACATCAAACGAAATTTGTTTCCCAGCTGGTATTTTACAACCTCCATTTTTCCATATGGATGCAGATGATGCTGTAAATTATGGGGGTATTGGTGTAGTTATTGGTCACGAAATGACACATGGATTTGACGACCAAGGTCGTAAGTTTGATAAAGATGGTAATCTAAACGATTGGTGGACTGTTGAAGATGCAGCAAACTTTGACGAGCGCGCTAAAGTATTGGTAGATTACTTCGACAATATTGTAGTAATTGATACAGTACGTGCAAATGGAACTTTCACATTGGGTGAGAATATTGCCGACCACGGCGGATTGCAAGTTGCACTTAATGCATATATGAAAACTAAAGAGTTGAAAGAGGGGATAGCTATTGATGGGTTTACTCCCGAACAGCGTTTCTTCTTATCATATGCAACTTTATGGGGTGGTAATATACGTGATGCAGAGATATTGCGTCTCACAAAGGTTGATCCACACTCATTGGGCAAGTGGCGCGTAAATGGAGCATTGCCACACATCAATGCTTGGTATGATGCTTTTGATATAAAAGAGACAAACGCACTTTATCTTCCAAAGGAGAAGCGTGCATCAATTTGGTAGTTTATAAATTCATTTTAAATATATAATATGTTTTCAGGTATAGTAGAAGAAGCAGCAGTTGTTGTTGATATACAAAAAGATAAAGGTAATGTACACTTCACATTGGAGTGTACATTTACTAACGAATTGAAAGTTGATCAAAGTATATCTCATAATGGGGTTTGCTTAACAGTTGTAGATATTAAAGGTGATACTTATACAGTCACAGCTATAAAAGAGACATTAGAAGTGTCCAATCTTGGTAAGTTGAAAATAGGCGATAAGGTAAACTTAGAGCGCAGCATGATTATGGATGGACGTTTAGACGGACATATTGTACAGGGTCATGTAGATCAAACTGCTATTTGCGAGAGTGTGAGAGAAGCCGATGGTAGTTGGTACTTCAAGTTTAGTTACGAATTTGATAAAGAAATGGCTAAGAAGGGATACTTAACGGTTGATAAAGGTTCGGTTACTGTAAATGGAGTAAGTCTTACTGTTGTGAACCCTACAGAGAATACTTTTGAAGTAGCTATTATACCGTACACCTATGATTATACAAACTTTCATCAGATAGAGAAAGGTACGATGGTAAATCTAGAGTTTGATATAATAGGTAAATATATCAGCCGAATACTAGCATTAAGAGATTAACCAATTAAAAACATAAAGCAATGGATTTTTTAGAATTAGTTTCATCACGACAAAGTGCAAGAGCTTTCGACCCCGAACAGAGTGTTGAAAAAGAAAAAATAGAACGCATTATTGAAGCCGCAAGATTAGCTCCTTCGGCTTGCAATGCACAGCCATGGAGTTTTGTAGTGGTAGATGAGCCTGATCTGAAAAACAAAATTGCCGATGCTACCTCTTCGCGTGTCCTGGGAATGAATCATTTTACGAAACAAGCTCCAGTACATTTACTACTTGTTGAAGAAAAGGTTAATATTAGTTCAGGAATAGGAGGTTGGATAAAGAAAAAAGATTATGCTCAAATGGATTTGGGTATAGTTGCCGCTCATATTGTGTTGGCTGCCCAAGCAGAAGGTTTAGGAACATGTATTGTAGGATGGTTTGACGAAGATAAAGTGAAAGACTTACTGCATATACCCACCTCAAAAAGAGTCTGGCTAGACATTGTTATTGGCTATAGTACACAACCATTGCGCAAGAAAAGTCGAAAAAATGTCGATAAGATTTTATCATTCAACAGGTATAAATAATATCATAGAGGAGTTGATTGACTAGCTCAATATGTTTAAAAAATCAAAAACTCACCATAAGGTGAGTTTTTTTTATTTACTTTGTCTTTATTTACTTTGAAGATAAGTGTAGTAGTACATTTTTAAATTGTGAATATGCACTAATTGGCATATCGTCTTGTTTTATTTAAAACAGCATATTTGCTGTGTTTGTAGTGCAATAACAATATAAATATGCAATATTTGCATAAACTAATAAATTTAGATATACAAAAAGCATAGTCTTTTTCTTATTCATAGAAGCAACAGAATGAACAAACAGAAACGTTTTCTATTATCGCTCATAATATTTGTAACACTTATAGGCACATCATCAGCCCAAAATGTTGGTGTCGACTCTCCGTATGGAAGATATGGCTATGGTGTGTTGTCAAAACCTGCTTTAGGAGCAACAGAGTCAATGGGAGGTATTAGTTATGGTATTAGAAGAGGCACGAATGTGAATCCTGGCAACCCTGCATCGTATTCAGCTGCCGACACTTTGAACTTTACTATGGAGATGGGTGTGTCGGGTCAGTACTCCAGATTATCAGATGGTATAAATGATCAATCTTTTCAAAATGCAAACTTCGACTATCTTGCTTTTCAGTTTCCTGTGTATAAAAACATTGGAATGAGTGTTGGATTATTGCCTTACTCAAAAGTGGGTTATGATTTTGGAAGAAATATTGTATCTGACGAGATAAGTTACCGGGAAACATTTTATGGTTCGGGTGGACTAAGCAAGATATATGGTGGAGTTGCTTATGCACCAATTAAGAATTTTTCAGTAGGAGCAAACGTATCTTATCTCTTTGGAAGTATTACTCACTCAAAAGACATCCCCATATTGGGGCAGACTGGTGAAGCTTCAAGTCGATTAGCAAACACTTCATTTGCCATAAAAAATGTAATGTTCGATTTTGGTACTCAATTTACTTATCCTATAAGTGAGAGAGAATCGGTGACATTAGGTGTTGTATATACTCCTGGCGTAAAAAACACATCAACAATTAATACTACCGATTATCTGTATTCATCCACAGGTACTCAGATGCTTCCCAGTGACACATTGTATAATCAATCCTTTGATTTGCCTGAAACATTTGGTTTAGGCTTATCTTATAGCTCAGTAAATTGGTTAGTAGGTATAGATGGTACATTTCAGAAGTGGGGCAGTGTAAAATATCCCGACTATTTAGATAACATGACATCAGGAAGTCGCTTTAACGATAAATACAGTGTAGCTTTAGGTGCTGAATATGTAGCAGATCCTGTTAATAGGAACTTTTTTAAACGCATTCGTCTTCGTGGAGGTTTTTCTTACTCCAACTCTTATACCAATACTAAGGTTTTCGATCCAATTAATAGTTCTAGTCTTGGTGAGCATGGTTACAAAGAGTATGGTATAAATGTTGGATTTGGTTTGCCATTTCGTGATATGCTAAGTGGCAGATTGTCAATGGTGAGTTTAGGTTTTGGGTACTCTATAATGGACCCAGAACATAAGTATATGATTAAAGAGGAAATGTTTAAAGTTTCAGTAAATATAAATATCAACGAATTTTGGTTCTTTAAGCGTCAGTTTGACTAATATGTGCAGAGTACATTAAACTTTTGTTTTAACATTAGGTCAAAGGTACTAACAACGAAAAAAGAACACTTTAAAAACAAATAGAAATGAAAAAGCTTATTTTATCAATTATTCTTGCGTCAACTGCCATTCTTGGGGTGAACGCTCAAAAAGCAGACTATGATCCAGTGAACGCTCCTTACGGTCATGGACAGGACAGTGTAAAGTGTGTTATGAATTTAAGTCTTATGTCGACAGCTGCTAAAGCAGAAAACTATAAAGATGCAGTAAAGTCATGGGAGGCTGTTTATAAAAATTGTCCAGCTTCAAGTAAAAATATTTATATTTATGGTCCTCGTATTTTTAAATCTCTGTTTGCCGAGACAACAGATGTTGCTAAGAAAAAAGAATACCTTGACTTAGTAATGGAGATATATGATAAACGTATGCACTATTACGGCAACGAAGATTCAAAAGGAACTATTTTAGCTCGTAAAGCTTATGATTATCAAGAAATGATTGGTGATGATGTTGATCATAAAGTTGTTTATGACTTGCTAGGCGAAGCTATTGAGGATATGAAAAGTGATATGAGTCCATCGGATGCATATGGTCATTATATGATTTCTTCATTAATGCTTTTCTTACAGGATAGATCATTCAAAGATCAATATATTAGCGACTACTTCCGCATATTAGGTTATATGGAAGAAGCTATTGAAAAAGTTAGAGCAAATAATGATATTGCAAACGCCGACTATATTACTGCTGTGAAGGCAAACGTTGAATCAGCTTTTGTAAATAGTGGAGCAGGCGATTGTGAAACACTTCAAGAGTACTATTTGGCTAAGTATAAAGGAAATGAAACCAACGAGGAGTTCTTGTCCAAAGCTGTTGGTGCTTTATCTCAAATTGGATGCACAGAATCTGAATTTTATTTCGATCTATCCGAAAGCCTACATAAGTTAACTCCTACTGCTGGTTCAGCAATAGGTTTAGCAAGCAGAAGCCTTAGAAATAAGGATTATCAGTTGGCTATGAAGTATTACGAAGAAGCTGCTCAGTTGGAAAATGATGCTGAAAAAGCAGGTGGCTATATGATGACACTATCTCGAATACTGTTTTCACAAAAACGTTATTCACAAGCAAGACAAGCAGCTTACGATGCATTGAAATTTGCTCCAAACAATGGCGATCCTTATATCTTGATTGCTCAAATGTATGCTTCAAGTGCGCAGGGTGTTTTCTCCGAATCAGAAAAAAGAGGATTAGTGTTTAGTGCAGCTGTAGATAAGTTGTTAAGAGCAAGGGCAATTGACTCTAGTGTTTCATCAGAAGCAAATAAGTTAATTGGTCAATACTCTAACTACTATATGGATAAAGAAGATGCATTTATGATGGGTCTTAAAGAAGGAGAATCTGTATTTGTACCTGGTTGGATAGGTGAAACTACAACTGTAAGAACTAAATAATTTTTATAAGTAAATAGATTTAGTAGTAATTAAACATATACATTAGTTGAAAAGCTTATTAAAGATGAAGTCAAATAGCATAACAATCGGTCTAGTAGCGATTGTTATGCTGTTTTTATATACTGCTTGTGGCGGAAGCGAAACTGAAACAGTAGATATTCAGTTCGACCCCGAAACAATGCCTTCTATGAACACTGATAGTGTTACTACGCTTATTTCCGACTCAGGAATAACACGATATAAACTGGAGGCAGACAATTGGCAGGTTTTTGATAAGGCTAAAGAGCCCTTTTGGTATTTTCCCAGAGGAATATATTTAGAGCGGTTTGATTCCCTGTTTCAAGTTGAAGCTAAAATTCTAGCCGATTCGGCATGGAACTATACTGATAAAAAGCTTTGGCGATTGAAAGGCAATGTTGATATTCGTAACATGGAGGGGGAAATGTTTTTGAGCGATGAGCTTTTTTGGGATCAAAAAAGTCAAAGGGTCTATTCAGATAAATATATTCAAATAAAACGTGGGGATACAGAGTTAAAGGGATACGGTTTCGAATCGAATCAGGCAATGACAGAGTATCGCATTTTCCGTCCTCACGATGGAAGGATACCTTTTAAAGAAGAACCCGTTGACTCTGAAATGGAGCAATCTATTGATTTAAAACCTGAAGTGTCGGTTAAGTCCGATATACAAAACCCTGCTAAGCTTAAAATAGATATAATAGATAAAGCTGTAGAACCCGACTCAATGAAAATGATAGATGAATGATTCAAGTGCAGTTGCCTTTTGGGCAATATCTCTTATATTATCAGTGTTTTTCTCTGGAATGGAGATGGCTTTTGTCTCTTCCGATAAGCTACGCTATGCGCTAGATCAAAAAAACAAGAATCCTATAGATTTCATTCAAAGAGTGTTTTTTAGTCGACCACGCAAATTCTTGTATGCACTTACTATTGGGAATCTTATCGCACTCATTCTTTTTGTTTATACCTCTATAATACTCTCACAGCAATTTATTTTACAGAATATTACAAAAAACGAGCTGTTGGTTCTTTTTTTACAATTTCTGGGGGCTTCTATAATTATTTTGGTTGCTGGAGAATTGTTGCCTCGTGCTATATTTAAAAACAACTCTAACTTGTGGGTGAAAATTCTAGCACTCCCGGCATTTCTTTTCTATCTGCTGCTCTATCCCATTATTCATATTTTTGCTTCTGTGGGCAGTGCAGTGCTTCGATTGGTAGGGGTTAAGTTTAATCCTTTGGAAGATAAGGCTTTGGGGCGTGTCGAGCTTGACGCTTATGTAAAGCAAGGAATTGAGGAGATGCCATCTGATGGGGGTAGAGACTCCGAAGTGAAGATATTTCGAAATGCACTTGACTTTTCATCAGTAAAACTACGCGACTGCATGGTGCCTCGTACAGACATTGTTGCCGTGAGCATAGATATTGATATTGATGAGTTGAAAGAAGAATTCATAGAAACAGGTTTTTCTAAGATACTAGTATATGAAGAAGATATTGAAAGTGTTGTTGGATATATTCATATATGGGAGATGTTTAGCAACCCAATCGATTGGACAAAGAAAATAAATCCTATTTCATATTACCCAGAAAGCATGCTTGCCAAAGATTTGATGAGTGAGTTGCTTCAAGATCGTAAAACAATAGCTGTAGTGGTAGATGAGTTTGGAGGTATATCAGGGATCATTACGATGGAGGACTTGGTGGAAGAGATTTTTGGAGATATTGAAGATGAGTATGATGTAAATCCTAATAAAGTTGTCAAAAAGGGGGATAATTATAAAATCCCTGGTCGTATGGAAATTGACCAACTTAATGAGCTCTATAATCTTAACTTTCCTCAGGATGACGACTATACTACTATTGCTGGCTATATACTACATCATCTTCAACGCTTTCCAGATGAGGGAGAGATTATAGAAATTGACAACAACACATTTAGGGTTATTGAAGTTTCAGAACGTAAAATAGAAGATATAGAGTTGATTGTAAATCATAACAACAGATAAAGGCAGTATAACCTTTTAATCGCAAATAAATGGATTTGTTTTAATTTTCTTCAATTATCTGCTTAATATTTACTATCTTCGTGCCCTTATTGAAACAACTATTTAGTTAAACATATTAATTTAATAAAAGGTAATTGTAAATGGCTACGTTACAGAAAATTAGAAATAGAGCTGGACTCCTCATTGGGGTAGTTGGTGTTGCTTTATTAGCTTTCATATTAGGAGATTTATTAACTTCGGGTAATACATTCTTTCGTAAGTTACAAGATAAAGCATTTGTAGTAGACGGTGATATCATCTCTACAGGAGAGTACTTCGATAGAGTAACAGAGTGGGAAGAGTTCCAAAAAATGATTAGTGGACAAACATCGCTTGACGAGAACGCAGTTTCTCAAATACGCGATGTTGTTTACCATCAAATGGTAAAAGAACATCTACTCGATGATCAAGCTAAAAGATTGGGACTTGCTGTTTCTAAAGAAGAGCTTAATGATTTAGTTCACGGAGAATCAATCTCTCCATTATTGCAACAACTTCCACTGTTTGTTAATCCTGAAACAGGAATGTTTGATAGAAGCACTCTTGTTTCTTTTCTTGCGACAATAAGCAGCGATGAAAGCACACTCCCAGTTGAACAGCTAGGAATGGTTAGGCAATACAAATCGATTTGGCTGTTTATAGAAAACTTGATTAAATATCAGCGTTTGGAAGAAAAGTATGGGGCACTATTGTCCGCAGCTGTCATGCCAAATGATGTTGAGGCTAAAACTGTTTTTGAGCAATCGAAGCAAGGTGCAGATATTTTGTATACAGTTCAAAACTATTATACAATACCAGACTCGGTAGCAAATGTCAGCGATTCAGATATAAAACGTTATTACAACCAAAATCAGCATTTGTTTAAAACAAATGTTCCAATGGCTAAAATAACTTATTTCTCTAAAGAGATTGTGCCAAGCGATGAGGATTTTGATGAAGTGGAAGCTATGACACCTGAAGTGTATGAGAAATTAGCCACTACAGACAATGTAGCATCAGTAGTTTCAGAACATTCAGACACTCCTTATATGGATGTTTATCTTGCTAGCAACCTATTAACAGCCGACGAACGTATGTTTGTAGAGACAGCAGAAGTGTCAGATGTTTATGGACCTTTCAAAGACGGCAATTCTTTCAAGCTATTCAAATATATGGATAAGACTGTTGCACCTGACTCTGTTAGAATCAGATTGATTGGACTACCTCACTCAATAGAAAATGACTCATTGGTTACAGCATTTATCGATAGCCTTCATACAGAAATTATTGGGGGAGCTGATTTTTCTGATATAGCATTTGAGTTGAACCCACAATCAAACGGAGGTGAAGTTGGTTGGATGCGCGAGATTGATTTGTTTAGAGAACTCGGAGCTGATGCAGCAAAAAGCGTGTTTGCTACTTCAGTTGGTTCAATAAGTAAGTTAAAAGTACCTGGAATGCGTGGATTGGTGTATGTAGAAGAAAAAACCGCTCCCATTACAAAATACAAAATTGCAGTAGTAAATATGCCAGTTGTTGTTAGCGATAAAACTCAAAACAATATAGATAATCAATTGAATCAATTTGTATCTGACCCTGAAACCAAAGCAAGTTTTGTAGAAAAAGCACGTGAACAAGGATACAGTGTTGTGCCTTCATTTACAGTTTCAGCTACAGATCATACAATAGGTCAAATTCCAAGTTCACGCCAAGTAATAAACTGGGGTTTCAATGAAAAGGAGGGAGCTGTTAAGAAGTTCGATTTATCGCAAAGTAGAATTATTGCGCGCGTTGACAGATTAGTTCCTGCAGGAGTTGCTCCACTGTCTGAAGTTACAGACTTTATTAAAGCAACACTTCTTAGAGATAAGAAAGCAGAAGTGATTATTGGAGATTTAAAATCTAAAAATATTTCATCAATGAGCGATTATGCAGAAGCGATGAGCTCAGAAATAGACTCTGTTAAGTATGTTGATTTCAATACAACAAACATTACTAACCTTGGTAATGAGCCTGTTATTAATGCATATGCAGCTTATGGACCAATGAACACTGTAGTTGGACCATTGAAAGGAAATTCTGGAGTATATGTTATCAATGTTATCAAACGTGAACTTTCAGAAGAGGAGTATGACGCTGAAAATCAAAAAGCTCAACTACAGGGAGCCACCATGTATCGCATGCAATCTCAGGCTATAGAGGTGTTGAAAGATAAAATGAAAGTTGTTGATAATAGATATAAATTCTATTAACTATATATTCAACTAGATAAAATATGCTAGTAACTACAAGTCACAAAAAAAACGTTAGAAGTTGAATTCTAACGTTTTTTTGTGACTAAATTTATCTATATGTAGCATAGTGTTTAATCTTATGATGGCTGTTCCCAAGACAGTTGAGGTAGAATATACTATAGAAGCTTTTACCGCTAAGTTATTTACTTTGTTGGTAATTACACTCTAGTAGCATCCAAAATTTGTTTAAACAACTCCACCATTTTCTATTTGATAGCTAATTCAAACAAGCCCTATAGTTAAAATAGCCTTGAATATAAAAAAAGCTGCGCCTCAATTATTGAGACGCAGCTTCAAATATAATTTAGAAGTAAAGTGTTTATTTACCTTCTTGCTCAAACTTAAGCGTCATTGTTGGTTGTTCTTTCACCTCGTCAGGACCAAAGTATTGGATAGGACCTGGATAGATGTAAGATGTTTTCTTTGCCCATGTATTGCGATGTTTTGCAAACTCTTTGAAAGGAGCACCTTCTAAATCTACAAGTGCTTTTTGAATCACAGGTTTCATCTCACCATGTCTGCGTTCCATGTTTAACATCATTGTAATTGGAACTCCACCTGCAACCCACTCAGTAGCTGGAGCAGTTGTGTTTCTAATTGATGCCATGTAGCCAGTTTTTCCTGCTGCAACAAGTAGAGAAGCAGTATATCCTAGGGAGTAGCAATAGTTTGCATCGAAGTTTGATGGAGCAGCACAACGGCCTTCATAACCAAAGAAATGGTTAATAGTAGCGAAGTTGCCTTTATATTTTCCTTCATTCTTCCATTTTTTGAGTTTTTGAGCAACCATCTCACCTAACAGTTTTTCAGTTTCAATCATCGAAACTTGAACATTCCCGTGTGGATCGCGATCATGAGTCAACTGAAGTGCAACAGATGATGGTAAACTCTTATATATTTCAGAGTTCTCCTCTGATAGTTTATGTATTATATATTCTCTTCTCTTCGAACGACGAATAGCGTCAAATTCAAGTTGATTTGCAGCAAGGAAGTCATTCAATTCGGAAATCAAACCTTTCATTGCTGGTAGAAACTCAATCAATCCTTCAGGAATCAATATTGTTCCATAATCTCTACCATCTGCAGCACGTGCCGCAACAATTTCTGCAATATATGTTACAATTTCATCTAAGGATTGGTTCTTTGCCTCTACCTCTTCAGAGATAATACAAATGTTGGGTTGAGTTTGCAAAGCACATTCAAGAGCGATATGCGATGCTGAGCGTCCCATAAGTTTAATAAAGTGCCAATATTTGCGTGCCGAATCACAGTCGCGTTGAATATTGCCAATCACTTCAGAGTATACTTTACATGCAGTGTCAAAACCAAATGATGTTTCAATCAAATCATTTTTCAAGTCACCATCAATAGTTTTAGGACATCCAATAACTTGTACACCTGCGTCTATCGATTTATAGTATTCGGCCAATACGCTTGCATTTGTATTAGAGTCATCACCACCAATTATTACAAGAGCTTTAATGTCTAGCTCTTTCATTATTTCAAGTCCTTTATCAAATTGCTCTGTAGTTTCAAGTTTGGTTCTTCCTGAACCAATGATATCAAAACCACCAGTATTTCGGTGCTCATCAATAATTTCAGAAGTTAACTCTCTGTATTCATGATTGATAAGTCCAGCAGGACCTAATAGGAAGCCATACAGTCTGCTATCTTTATTTATACGTTTAATGCCATCGAAGATTCCAGCTATCACATTGTGTCCACCTGGAGCTTGTCCACCCGATAGGATAACGCCTACGTTAGTAGCAGAAAGCGACTCTCGTGGTTGGTCCGACTCAACAAACTTGATGATGGGTCTACCATAGGTTTTTGGGAAAAGTTTTTGTATCTCTTCCAAGTCAGCAACTGCAGTTGTAGGTGAACCTTCCTCTATAGTTACATTTTTTTCTAATACAGCCGGTTTTTTTGGAATGTAGCTGGCTCTTGCAATTTCTAAAGCGCTTTTAATCATATTTCTTTGTTTTTTAATAATATACATGCATAAGTTTGCAAAATCTTTATTTTTGCTTACAAAATTAATGTTTTAAATCGAGATTTAAAACTATTGTTACATCAAAAGATGTTAACAATTAGACTGTTATCAACACCTAAGCAGCTTAAACTGTTATACTTTATAAAATGAGAGGCAAATGTACACTTATACTGCAGATAACGCATTTTTATTTATCTCATTAGCTATGCGTGTACAAAACAGAATGTGTAATTTAATCTAGTCTATCTGAGTTTTCTTTTTGCATTAGCGCAACTAATTTTCTTTATCTTTGTTCTTTATGATATAGATATCAAACTACACTAGCATTATTATATATGCGAAAAATTATTATTGCCCTCTTTATACTTAGCTTTTTATTACCCACCTTGGCATTTTCTCAAAAAGGAAAAATAAAAGGCACAATTATTAATGCTAAAACTAACGAGCCTGTCGAGTTTGCAGGTATTCAAATTCAAGGAACTACATTAGGCACTACCTCGCAACAAGATGGTGTTTTCGAGCTTGCAAATGTAAATCCGGGTTTTGTTCGTGTTGTTGTCAGCTTTGTCGGTTTTGAAACCACTGTTTCACCCGAAATACAGGTGATGGGAAATAAAACTTCGTTTATCGATGTATATTTACCAGAGTCATCGGTAGAGCTTGATGCAGTAATAGTTAGACCAAATTACAACATGAAGCGAATAGAAAGCCCAATTTCTGTTATATCTGTTGGTGTTCGCGATATTGAAAAAGGAGCTGGTGTCAATCGCGATGTTTCAAAGGTGTTGCAGACATTGCCAGGAGTAGGGGCTACCGACCCAAATCGCAACGATTTGATTGTACGTGGCGGAGGTCCCTCGGAGAATGTGTTTTACCTCGATGGTATTGAAATTCCTATAATCAACCACTTTGCTACGCAAGGGTCTTCGGGTGGTGTTGTAGGTGTTATCAACCCTGACTTTGTAGAGGAGATCAGTTTTTATACTGGTGCATTTCCAGCCAACCGAACCAATGCTTTGAGTTCGGTTATGGATATAAGACAAAGAGATGGCTCTTCAAATCAAATTCGCACATCATTAGCAATTGGGGCTTCTGATGCCGCAGCTACAGTTGAAGGTCCTGTCAATGATAAATCAACATTTATAGTGTCGGCACGTCAGTCTTATCTTCAGCTGCTTTTCAAGCTAATAGGCCTTCCTTTTCTTCCAACTTACAACGACTTTCAAGCTAAGTATAAATTGAAGATTGACAACAAGAACGAATTGACAATTATTGGTATTGGTGCTATTGACAACTTGGTGCTAAATACCGACTTGGAAACTAGTGGTACAGAATCTCAAAAGTATTTACTCTCTTATCTTCCTGTTTATAAACAGTGGAACTATACAGTGGGAGGTGTTTACAAGCATTTTGGATATAGCTTTATAGATACTTGGGTGTTGAGTAGAAGCATGTTACAAAACAAAAACTTTAAATATAGAGACAACGATGAGTCAAATGATAAAATGTCAGATTACAAATCAGACGAGGCGATAAATAAACTTCGCTTCGAACGCGAGTATCCCTATATGGCGATGAAGCTGAAAATTGGAGCTGGTGTCAATTACGCACATTATACCAACAACTCTTTTCGTAGTGTTTTTCGTAATGGATCTGAAGAGCTGCAGAAATACAATACCGAACTAGATCTTTTTGGCTATCAGGTATTTGCTCAACTGTCAGATGTTTTTTTAGACCAACGTTTGAAGTTGTCTCTTGGTGTAAATGTAGTGGGGAACAACTTCAACAACAATATGTTGAACCCTCTCAATCAATTCTCTCCACGTTTCTCTGCCTCTTATGAGCTATCGGATAAGTGGGATATTAATGCAAATATCGGACGATATGCATCTCAGCCCGCCTATACTACAATGGGTTTCAAGAGAAATGGTGAGTTTGTAAACAAAAATGAACAACTCAAATATATTATTTCAAATCAAGCGATTGCAGGGTTTGAGTTTCGTCCATCAGACAACACGCGATTGAGTGTCGAAGGCTTTTACAAGCAATATGATAGCTATCCTTTTTCAGTAGAAGATGGCATTAGCATTGCTAGTAAGGGCACAGAGTACGGACAGGTTGGCGATGAAGAGATAACATCTACAGGTAAAGGTAGGGCATATGGCGTAGAGCTACTATACAAAATAATAGATTTGGAGAAACTAAACCTAACTACCACCTATACTTTCTTTAGAAGCGAGTTTACAGACAAAGAGAATGTTTATCGTCCTTCGTCGTGGGATACACGCCACATGGTTAACTTAATTGCTAGTTACGACTTTGGTAAGGGGTGGAATGTTTCAGCTCGTTGGCGCTTTAGTGGCGGCGCTCCTTACACACCAATCGATATGGAATTGTCTCAAAACAGAGAAGCATGGGATATTACCAATCAATATTATTTAGATTACGACAAGTTTAATACCCTTCGCTTATCTTCAAACCATTCTCTTGACTTGCGTGTGGATAAAGAGATTTACTTTAGCAAGTTTGCACTAAATTTTTATGCCGATGTGCAGAATGCCTACAATTTTCAGTCGGAAAGTGTGCCTATTTACACCAATAAAGATACTGATGGAAATGTGATGATAGACCCAAATGATCCAACTAAACAAAAGATTCGCCTATTGGATAATCTGTCTGGAACTGTTTTGCCTGCAGTAGGGGTGATGGTGAAATTTTAGCTTGAAAATATAGTGGAGTCCAAGCATGGTTTAAAAAATCTTTTTTAGCACAAAAGTGACATGTCTTACAACACTATACCACTGTTAGTTATAACAGACATATTATAACATGCTCATGCTATAGCTGATTGATAGGTAAAACTTTTTGCCGCAGATGCCTTATAGATAACTAGTTACAGAATCGTAAACTTTGCAAATTTCAGCAACAATTGCTTCTTTCCTGCAGTTTCGAACTCAACAAATGCACGACGATCACTTCCTTGATTTTCAATTGATACTACTTCTCCTCTACCAAATCTTTCGTGTTCTATTATATCTCCCTCTTGTAGTGCTTTAGCTTCTTCAGAGAGTGCTCTGCTACCAGAAGCTTGACTCACAGGTTTTTTGCCATGTGGGCGAACCGGAGCAACAGTCTCTCTTCTTCGCTGAAAAGCAGGTTGTGTTGGTTGTGTGCGTTGGCGTTGGCGCATCGATTCCCAAAAACCTCCAATTGACTCATCTCTTTCTCTACCCATATTACCACCAAATGCGGCAGTTTGTGTTTTCAGGTATTGTGGGTCGATATCATTCAAGAAGGGACTCTGCCTTGCAGGTGCAGTTTGTCCATGCTTAAACCTGCTCTTGGCATAAGTGATAATGCATGTTTGTTTTGCACGCGTAATGGCTACATAAAATAGACGTCGTTCCTCTTCCAATCCTCTCATTTCAGATTTTGTCATCACAGATGGAAACAAATCATCTTCCATACCCACTACAAAAACATGCTCAAACTCCAATCCTTTCGATGCATGAACAGTCATAAGGGTTACCTTGTCGTCTCCCTCTTCACTGTCTGTATCTTGATCGGTGAGAAGTGCAGCCTCTGACAAGAAATCTATCAAAAAAGTCTCTTCTTCATCGCCCTGCTCTTTGCGCATATCCACAAACTCGCTCATGGCGTTCATCAGCTCTTGTACGTTTTGGGTGCGACTCATTCCCTCTGGCGACATATCGGTGAAGGTTTCTTGTGCAATACCCGTTGTTTTTATCACCATTTCGCCTATTTCAAAGGCAGATAGCTCATGGCTTTGTTCAATAAACCCTGCAATCATTTCCCTAAAGTTTTCTAGCCTTTTGGTTGTTCCTGCATTTATTTGTAAATCGTATTTATCAAGGTTAGATATTATCTCCCACAGCCCAACATTGTATTGATGGGCAGCATCTGTGATTTTTCGTACTGTTACATTGCCAATTCCACGTTTTGGATAGTTGATAACTCGATTAAAAGCCACTTCGTCGCTAGGGTTTACAATCATCCTGAAGTAGCTGATAATATCTTTAATTTCTTTGCGCTGATAAAAAGACAGTCCACCATAGATGCGATAGGGAATATTTATTTTTCTGAGCGACCCCTCAAATATGCGCGACTGTGCATTGGTTCGGTACAATATGGCAAAATCGCTATACGATGCCTGTTGTTCCAAACGCATACTAGCTATTTTATTGGCTACAATGATTCCTTCTTCAAAATCAGAAAAAGCAGATATTACCTCAATCTTCTCTCCTTCGCTTCGTTCTGAGAAAACATTCTTAAATATCTGTTTGCTATTCTTTTTTATTAGGCTATTGGCTGCTGCCACTATGTTTTGTGTAGAGCGATAGTTTTGTTCTAGTTTAAATACTTTCGTATCGGGGTAGGTCGATTTAAACTTCAAAATATTATCAATATTTGCTCCACGAAACGAGTAAATGCTCTGTGCATCATCGCCCACCACACATACACGTTGGTGTATATCAGCCAACTGTTTCACAATAAGGTGTTGTGAAAAGTTGGTATCTTGATATTCGTCCACCAGTATGTATTGAAACCTATTTCTATACTCTTCCAGCAGATCAGGGTTGTCTCTAAACAAGATGTTGGTATTCATCAGTAGGTCGTCAAAGTCCATACTGTTTGATGCCTTCAATCGTTGCTGATACTGTCTGTATATCTCATATATCAATGGGCGTTTTGATGCTTTATCGTATGTCAACAGCTCTTCATTATTGGCATACATAGCAGCCGAAATCAAACTGTTTTTTGCTTTCGAAATTACACTATGTACAGGTCCGGGACGATATATTTTGTCATCCAAATTCAACTCATTTATAATCGATTTTATCAAGTTCTTCGAGTCTGATGAGTCAAATATTGTATAGTTTGATGTGTAGCCTAGCTTTTCCGCCTCGTTGCGCAATATGCGCGAAAAAATGGAGTGAAACGTACCCATCCACAATCCGCGAGCAGCCCTTTTACCTGCCACTTCGGCTATACGTTCTTTCATTTCACGTGCAGCCTTGTTTGTAAATGTTAGTGCCAATATATAGTGAGGGGGCAATCCTTGTTTTAGCAAGTAAGCAATTTTGTAGGTCAACACCCTTGTTTTGCCTGATCCTGCTCCCGCTATTACTAGCGAGGGACCTGTACAAAACTCTACTGCAGCACGTTGCGAAGGATTTAAATTATCTAATAGCTTTTCCATTAAGAGCGGATTGTTTTATTTTTCTTTGAGTAAGATACAAAAATACTCAATTTATGTGGGAATATAAAAGACCAAACTTATTATAGGTGTGGTTTAATTAATAATAAGGTTCAAATGATTTTAATTTCACATGAAGTTTATTGGTTTTTCATAGATAGTGTTTGTTATACGCTCTATAATAGGCTTAGTTTATTTGTTTTCACTAACTTTGAAGCACAATGTTAAAGGTTGATAGATTTGCTCGTTGGTATTCAGGAAATTCTATTGAATTATTCGCATTAAAACAGAACATAAAATAGTGACAAAATTAAGCAAATGAAAAAAACAAGAATTAATAAAGTAGCTCTACTATCTGTTATAGCATTTGCTTTGGCAGTTATCGTTATTCTTGCTATTAGTGAAAGAAACAACAGAGCAAGTGATTCGGTAACTGATGAGGGCACTGTGCAGATTGTTGAAGCGAAAAAGACAAGCCCAACTACTGTTGAAATACGGTTTTCGAATGAACAGAAGATGCTACTCGATTTCTATGGAGACAATATATTTAGAATGTTTCAAGACAATAATGGAGAAGGTTTTAAAAACCCTGTAGCCAAACCAGAAGCCCAAACTCTGTTGGACAATCCAAGGAAATCTGTCGATAAGCTAACAGTAAAGAACAGACGCAACACGCTAACTTTAACTACCAGTGCAATTCAACTTGTTTTTGACAAAAACTCTTTGACCTTCACCGTCAAAAACTTGAAAACTAAACAGATTGCCCTTCAATCAATTGCACCCATCGAATTTGAGAAAGATAAGGTTACACTTACTTTAGACCAGCAACCAGATGAATACTTCTATGGTGGAGGTGTACAAAACGGACGTTTTTCGCACAAAGGGAAAGCAATTGCCATTGAAAATCAAAACAGTTGGAATGATGGAGGTGTAGCCTCACCTACTCCTTTCTATTGGTCTACAAATGGTTACGGTTTGATGTGGTACACTTTCAAAAAGGGTGTTTACGATTTCGGTACTAAAGAGAAAAATGAAGTGAAACTACATCACGAAGATAACTACTTGGATGTATTCTTTATGATTAGTGATGGCATTGTTCCAGTTTTAAACGACTTCTATCAATTAACCGGAAAGCCCGTATTTATTCCCAAATTCGGGTTTTATGAGGGGCACCTAAATGCTTACAACCGCGACTATTGGGTGGAAGACCCAAATGGGATACTGTTTGAAGATGGCAAACGCTACAGAGAGAGTCAGAAGGATAATGGTGGTGTAAAAGAGTCGCTCAATGGCGATAAAGACAACTATCAGTTTTCGGCCCGTGCAGTAATCGATCGCTACAACCAGCATGATATGCCATTGGGTTGGATTTTGCCCAACGATGGGTATGGTGCAGGTTACGGGCAAGAGTCAACGTTAGATGGTAATATCCAAAACTTGAAAGAACTTGGCGATTATGCCCGCAACAAAGGAGTGGAAATAGGATTGTGGACACAATCAGACCTTCACCCCATTGATAGCATAGAACCACTCTTGCAGCGCGATATTGTGAAAGAAGTGGGCGTGTCTGGTGTACGCGTGCTTAAAACAGATGTGGCATGGGTTGGAGCAGGCTATTCTTTTGGATTGAACGGAGTGCAAGATGCCGCTCAAATTATGAAAGAGCATGGAAATAATGCACGCCCATTTATAATATCCTTAGATGGATGGGCTGGCACACAGCACTATGCAACTATTTGGTCGGGTGATCAAACGGGAGGCAATTGGGAATATATCCGTTTTCATATACCCACTTATATTGGGTCGGGTCTTTCGAGTCAACCAAATATCACTTCCGATATGGATGGTATTTTTGGCGGGAATAACCGCAGTGTAAATATTCGTGATTATCAATGGAAAACATTTACTCCCATGCAGCTCAATATGGACGGGTGGGGGAGTAATCCCAAATACCCTCATGCATTGGGAGATACAGCAAGCACAATCAATAGAAACTATTTGAAGCTGAAAGCAGAGCTAATGCCTTATGCCTATACTATTTCCCGTGAGGCGGTAGATGGATTGCCAATGGTACGTGCCATGTTTTTAGAAGAAGCTAATGCATACACTTTTGGCAAGCACACACAGTATCAGTTTATGTATGGGCCAAGTTTTTTGGTTGCTCCAATCTATCAGGATACAAAAGCCGATGAAGATGGCAATGATATACGCAATCATATCTACCTTCCTAAAGGAAGTTGGGTAGATTATTTTTCAGGGCAAGTGTATGAAGGTGGGCGAGTTATCAACAATATCGATTATCCTATTTGGAAACTACCCGTGTTTGTGAAAAGAGGGGCTATTATTCCCATGAATAACCCTCACAACAATCCAAGCGAAATAGATAAAAGTTTGAGAATATACGAGGTGTATCCGTTTGGTAAAACCTCTTTCATCGAATATGACGATGACGGTGCAACAATGAGCTATCTCGATGGTAATGCAACAAAAACAGTTATAGAGTCGGTAGAGAAGCGTGGCACAGCAACCATTACGGTAAATGCCACAACTGGCAGCTTCGATGGATTTGAGAAAGAGAAAGCAACTGAGTTTAAAGTGAACGTAACTACGCAGCCCAAAGAGCTGATAGTGAAGGTGGGAGGTGAAAGAGTTTCTCTTGAACAAGTGCAGTCGTTTGAGGATTTCAACAGTAGAGACAATGTCTACTTCTATGATGCAACGCCCAATTTGAATAAATTTCCTACAAAAGGCAGTGAGCTAGAGAAAGTAATCATAACCAAAAATCCACAGTTGCTAGTGAGGGTAGCCAAAACAGATGTTACAAAGAGTGCAGTATTATTGCAGATAAAAGGGTTTGAGTTTAATCCTATCAATGAATTGTTGCAGAAAACTGGCGCATTGTCTTCATTAACAAACTTATCTGTTGTAGAGAATAGCACCACTGCCTATACATTGAGTCCAACGTGGGATAAGCTCCCCAATGCCGACTTTTACGAAATTGAGTTGGAGGGAGTTCTTTATTCAACCATAAAAGATAATGAGTTGCTCTTTGAAAATCTAACCCCTGAAACAAACTATACCTTCAAAGCAAGAGCCGTAAATAAAAGCGGCGCTTCAGATTGGGCTGAACTAATAGCTCAAACCAAATCAGACCCATTAGAGTTTGCTATAAGAGGTGTCAGCGCAGAAACCTCTGTTGCCATGCAAGGTGGACAAGGAGCAAATAGGCTCTTCGATTTTGATGAAGGAAATATGATGCATTCTGGATACAGCGTCAATGCAATTCCATTTGAAATGGTTATCGATTTAAAAACAGTAAATCAGGTTGACAAGCTAGTTTACTTGCCACGTATTAGTGGTAAAAACGGAATGATACAAGAGGGCACTATATATTACAGCGAAGATAAAGAAAACTGGATAGAAGCAGGTGCTTTTGAATGGGATACCAGTGCTGAAAGTAAAACTTTTGTATTAGAAGATAAACCAACAGTGAGGTATATAAAGATGATTGTGGATAAAGCTGTAGGAAATTTTGTATCGGGCAGAGAGATGTACATTTTTAAAGTTGCTGGCACCGAAAGCTACTTGCCAGGCGATATCAACAACGATGGAATAATTGACAGCAACGACCTCACATCGTATATGAACTATACTGGTTTAAGATTTGGTGATGGTGATTTTGAAGGTTATGTGAGCAAAGGAGATGTAAACAAAAACAACTTGATTGATGCATATGACATTTCTAATGTTGCCACGCAGCTAGAAGGCGGTGCAAGCAATAGAAAGATTGATAAAGTGGAAGGAAAGTTGACCATGACTGCTTCAAAAGCCAACTACAACGAAGGCGAAACAGTTGAGGTTACCATCAAAGGGAGTAATCTTAAATCTGTAAATGCTTTAAGTTTTGCTATCCCATATAATAATAACGATTTTGATTATGTAGGGATTAAAGATTTGAATACAAGGCAGATGCAGAATTTCACTAATGATCGACTGCATACCAATGGCGACAAAGTATTGTATCCCACTTTTGTGAATGTGGGTGATGAAGCAGCTATAGAAGGTAGTACAACATTGTTTGTAATAGAGTTTAAAGCAAAACGAGCAGTTGAGTTCAACCTCGTGTTGCAACACGGCTTGTTGGTGGATAAAAACTTGAATTGGGTGGAGTTTTAAATTTCAACAAAATAATTAGTAGGAAATAGAGGGTGGTTTTTAGGAATCACCCTCTATTTTATATATCTGCATTTTTAGACTGTTGTAGCAGGTTATTTGTTTTTCGTTTTAGTTTAAAGCATTCACACTACTCATTTTCCCACATACTCTTCTGTACATACTGTTCTGTAGTCCATATCTTCCTTTGTCCATCCCTTTTCTCCTTTTCCTTTCTCTTGTTAGCAGTAGTTTTTAGCTCTTTCTCACTCACTTTTATATAATAAAGAGGTTTGCGATAATAGCCACGGGGAATACTTTCTAGCCACCACTCTTCAACATTGTATGAGGCTTCACTAGCAAGAGGCATTTTATCAATACGTTGCAGTCTCCTTATTGTTTTTTTTGCATCGCCAAGGGTTTCAAAAAGGCAGTAATTTGTGTCCTCCAAATGTGTATGAGATGAATAGAGGATCTCAGTTTTCCCTATAACTTTAAAATTATATGTTGTATTTGAGTTAGTTACCGATGTATCTACAATTGCATCTACCAATTGATACTCTAGAGGGTAGATGTTGTTTACCAACATCAGAAACTGGTTGAGGTCTAATAACTCTATTGATTTCCACTTTGCAAACTCCTTCGCTTTGGGTGTATAGCCAGCAGAGCATATCAAAATAGCTTTAGAAGCCTTCTCATTATTTGCAGTTTCTAGTAGTTTGCGCACAGCTGGTGCATCTATTTGGTGGCGCACATTTTTGCATTGAGCAATAGAGTATTGCCCATCCTTCCATAATCTTATATCAACACCACCTTCACCAGTAGCTTTAGTTGTCTTTGCTTCATAGCCATGTTCTCTATATATAGAAGCCACTTCACGTTCGAATGTTACTCCATCCATTTTTAACCATACTGCTCTTCTGTTTTCCAGTTGCTTGTTGATAATTGAATTGTTCGTTTCAATATGCTCATAACTGACTATCTCATCAATAATTTTTTTTAAATAACTTTGCAGATTATAATTGAATTCAATTATACCGGGAAATCTTCGTTGCAAATCTCCAATATAGTTGTAGTACGCTTCATTTTGCAATTCATATCTTTTAGCGTTATCAAAATACAATTCTCGGTGAATTGAGGGTTGAAATTTAATATATAGTTTTTTGAAAGGACGGTATATTTTCAATTGCTTTAGTTTTGGCCTAAAAGGCTTTGCTACAAACATCTTTACTACAAAGAATAGGAGGGCGGATAGTATTAGAATTACAAGGATGAATAAAAATAAACCCACATATTTCCCACTACCTATCATGCTTGTGGCTGTGTTGAGCAACACAACTCTTGCAACAATAAGTAGAAGCAGTATAAAGATGATAGCAATAACGGAAATAAAAGTTTCATAAAATCGATGACCAAACTCCTCTCTGCCTATCTCTCTATTTTCTATTTTAGTTTTATAGAGTTGATATTGAGAGTATTGCTCTGCAGTAATATCAAACTCTTGTAAGGAAGGCTTTTTCATGATTAGCTTTGTTAATGTAATATCTAATCGTTGAACTTTTATCTATTCACTTGTCCTTTTCACAAAGATACTAAATTAACAATACATCACACACCATAGACAAATATTTAACTGTGTGATTGTTACCCATGTTTCTGTGTCGAATCAGTACAAAGACGGTTTTCTATCCATTTATCCCGTTTGTTTATGTGTAGGAGGTTGACTATGAGTCTTATGTGCTATGCATTCTTTTGTTTTTTTTAGAGGTTTTACTGCAGGTGTATCGCTGTAAAAAACATCCTAATTGATATTAAAGCGTAGATTCAATGCAAAGCCATCAGCCCAAATATGATTATCTCCAATAAAGTTGAAAGCTGGTTTGTAGTCGAGCCCAATAGTGAAGGGCGCTTGCGGGAATGTATATTCTAGTCCAAGAACAAGGTCAAAACCTACTACTGTAGATGTGCCATCATAATCATCATCATCCCATTCGTAATCGTCGAATATTCCAATATGACCACCCAATCCCACATAATAGTCAAACCCCCGTGCATTGGGCAGTGGGTTTTGCCATTCGTATAGTCCAGTTATGATTACTCCGTCCCAGCGAAAACTAACTATTCCCTCCACTGCATTTTCGCGGTTTAGGAAATGCTTAACAGTAATTCCGTTGAAAAATCCTACTCGTCCACCAATTCCTGTCTTGTAGTTCTGAGCGCTAATAGTTGACGTAATTGCAAGCAGGATACCTGCTATAAAAAATGTTTTGAGTTTCATAATCTAAATGTTTTTGTAGAGCAAAGATATACTTTTGCTATTAATCTCTTACTTTTGATAAACAAATGACTGTAATTAAAAGTTTTGTAAAGAAAGATTTGTTATTCAAGAGTTTGGAATGGAAGGGTTGATATCAGTCAATAATATGTTAGTTTATATAGAATAAATAACACTTGTGTGTTTGGTTTTAACGCTCTAGTTGGTGTTGTTTTCTTAAAATTTACAATAAGTTGCGGCATAAAAAAGTTGAAAATCAAATCTACCGCCGTAGATTGGGCGTTTATATCTTGAAAATTGAATCTACCGCGGTAGATTGAAAATTCATGCCTTGAAAACTGAATCTACGGCCGTGGAAATGTTTAGAATTACTAGAACAATGTGTTTTAAATAAAATATCGATAAAAAAGGTGGTGAAGAAATTAAAAACAGTCTAAAATTGAAGAAATCAACACAAGAAAAGAGAATTCTATATCGGAAATTATAATTTCAGAACATCAATCGGAGCAAATTTGAATATCAAGATAAAATAATAAGTTTTCGAAGTAGATCTACCGTGGTAGATTCAAGTTTCAACTCTTTTGTTCATTTCGGAAGGCTAGGATGTGCTTTGAAAATTAAAAAAAGCCACTCCCTATTTAAATAGAAAGTGACTTTTGCGTTATCAATGAGTATATCTGTATAAACTATTTCATATCAATTTATGTTGAATCGCAAGTTCAGTGCTATTCCATCTGCCCAAACATGGCTATCGCCAATAAAGTTGAAGGCAGGCTTGTAATCAAGCCCAATGGAGAATGGTGCGGTGGGGAAAGTGTATTCTAATCCTACCACTAAGTCGGCTCCCAATACTGTAGATTGGTCTTCGTCCCACTTGTAATCGTCAAAGAAGCCAATGTGTGCAC
>DUVZ01000212.1 GCA_012840785.1 Bacteroidales bacterium | reverse complement strand
TTCAAAACAATCTGATGATTATATTCAATAAAATGTAACTTTATACCCATATCCCATACTAACTAGATAAACAACCCATTAGTGCGCATCAATGAAAGAACAAAAATTTAACCAAATAGTAGCAGAAAACAGCGAGTTGATAAGGCGTATTTGCCGGTACTACAACGATAATATCCACGATCAAGAGGATATGTATCAAGAGGTGCTAATCAATATATGGAAAAGCCTCGACAAATTTAGGGGCGACTCAAAACTGAGCACATATATCTATCGCATAGCCGTAAATGTGTCTATTGCATTTGCTAGCAAATCTTTTAAAGACTCTAAGCTCTATATCAGTGCCGATACAAGCAATATTGGAGAGATACTAGACAGCCCCGATGACGACAAAGCAGAACTAGAGAAACAGATAGAGCAGCTGCACAATGCACTCAACACCCTCTCTGTTATCGACAAAACACTTATTTCATTGCTGCTAGAGGGACTCACCATGAGGGAGATAGCCAAATATAGCTACATTAAAAGAGGCGGGCCTTCTATTGTCATCTATAATATTCTATTTTTATCTAAAAAAACGACACAAAGAATACAAAGCATTAGACTATTCACAGCCCACCTATCTTGTTTTGAAAAGCATTGTAAAAAGATACAGCTCCTTCGAATATTTCGATTTGTGGGCTTTAGCAGCAATCACAATTTAAGGTGTATCGCTAAGTCTCGACTCTGGGTTTAGCTTTCTTGTATACCAATTGGGCTACTGGACAATGATGCTTATCTCCATACTTGGAGGTTTAACATACCGATTTATAAAAATAAAACCACTAAAAGACAGAGCGTTGCAGTTGCTAAAAGAGCTAGAGGGGTAGGGCAGTGGGGCACTGGTCAGAGAGAGATCAGTGCCCAGCACATTTGCCATCACTGCTAATTGCCAACTATGCTATGCATCATTCTCTCTTCTATCGCTATTAAAAAGCTTGGTTCGGCGCTCAATATATTTTATCTTATCAATTTTCTTTATAAAGGCTATCTATTTTTCTAAATCGTTCACCTTTATTTCTCTACTACTGTTTATATTGATGTGCATATTATCTGTGTCAATCTCATATAAATGTAATAAATACTATCGTTGCATATTAGTAAGAATAGCTACAATTACTTATTGTATACTCCCAATATGAAAAATTATTGTATTTTTGCCTCTTAAATAAAAAACCATAGCACCTATTGCTATACACACATTAGATATTTAAGAGAGCAATGCAAGATACAACTTTCAACCCCAAACTTCTTAAAACCAGGCCACACTTCGAAATTCTAAACGGAATGAGAGGATTGGCTGCCCTAGTTATAGTAGTGTTTCATTTTATGGAAATTATTATTTCCGATTTCAGTAGAATACATATAGCCCATGGCTTTTTAGCAGTCGATTTCTTCTTTGTACTATCGGGTTTTGTGATAGCCTATGCCTATGACAACCGCGTAGCAGATATGGGACTTAAAACCTTTGTCAAACTCAGACTCATTCGTTTACAGCCCTTAGTTGTAGTAGGCTCTATATTAGGTTTGTTTACTTTTTTCTTCGATCCCTATAGTAATCTTTATGGCGTGTATGGTTTTGGGCAAACAGCCATGCTTTTTATCACCTCGCTATTTATGATACCCTATCCAGTAGTATCTGAGCGCTATTTCAATTTATTCAACCTCAATGCTCCTAGCTGGTCGCTGTTTTGGGAGTACGTTGCCAATCTTGCTTATGCTACCATACTATTCAGAGCAAGCAAAAAAATATTAGCCACCGTGTCGCTCATAGCAGCTGCTGCCCTCTTCTATATAAGTTGGCAATACGGCAATCTGCTTGGTGGATGGAATGACGAAACCTTCCTTCATGGTTTTGCACGCATCTCTTTCTCTTTCACAATGGGTATGTTGGTGCATCGCTCGGGTTGGATTATCAAAAACAGATTGGGATTAATAGGCATGTGTGCATTACTGATGCTTGCATTCTTAACACCCTACAACGAGCAGTGGAGTTGGCTTGTAGAGCCCCTTATAGTTGTATTCTACTTTCCTCTATTAGTATCGTTGGGAGCAGGAGCAAGCCTATCGAGCAAGCTTCATAAAATAAACAAACTATCTGGTGATATCTCCTATCCGTTATACATGACTCACTATCCATTTATGTGGGTGTTTGCCAACTATGTTGTTGCAGAACAACCTTCGATGAGCACCCTTGCATGGGTTATTCCAATTTCAACAATTCTGCTTGTTGCATTGGCTTATGTAGTAATGGAAACAATAGACACCCCAATAAGAAGCTATCTCAAAACCCAGCTTAAAACTAAAGTGATAAAATAAAACATCCGTGCTAGCGAGAGAATATATATAACTTGCTAGCACAGATGTTTTCAATCTAACACACTTATCATCAGCATGACATGCTGATATAGCTGTGTAGATGCTATTTTGTAGTTGTCGATGGCACTCTCCTCCAAATCGATTTTGCAGTGGCACACACCAAACCAGTTCCCTCAGTTTTCACAGTATGTACAAACGAATTGTTGCTTGCATTAAACTCAGAAAAAGATACAACCGTTTCACCATAATTTGCCTCGCCAATAAACCTACCATCAATAGAGTGTAGGTAATAGTTATCAATAATTTCGTCAGGCACCGACTCCACCACCCACTCCAAATATCTAATATTATTTACATGCCTATACATGTCAGTATCATACTTATTCACCCTAAAATGTAGTCCCCCATTTGGATTTTTAAGAGGCGCTATTTTTTTAGTAGTGTCAATATCAATACTTCCCACATTACACTCGCCCCATCGCTCTCTTATCTCATCAAATATCTGCACAGGTCTTCTCCTCTCAATATCAAAAAACACCCATATACCGCGCCCCCTACCAATTATATTGCCCTGCTCGTCATACACATAGTGCTCTCTAAACCCCCTAATGCTTGTATATTTCGACAACCAAGTTCTAATAGTAATTTTCTCTTTATATCCCGGATACCTATCCATTTGCAAAGTTCCAGCCACCAAAACCCAGCCTATATCTTTCTCTCCCAACATATACAAACTATGGTCTATAGCATAGCAGTGATCTGCCGATGTCTCTTCCAACAACGTCAACATAGTAGTGGGCGAGGCCACACCAAACTTATTCATCTCGAAGTATCTCAGCTCAAATTGCTTGTCGAAATAGTTTTTAATCTCCATGGTTTTTTATATTTGTAGTTCAACACAAATGCAAATATACATATTTGATAGGTAAATACTATTAATTACTTGTAAAAGTATAGTGCGATTACTGGGCTTTGGCTTTGCTGTTGGTTTATCTGCATATCCAACCCTGAGCGTAGTGGAAGGGTGGTTATATAATAGCGATTCTCACCTTTCCATTTCAACCTGTCTGTCACCCTCATTCTTCCAATGCGTCTCATTCATACACTCTGCAGCTATCTTCAACTCATTGTCCCATCCATTTATTAAAGCTTCTTTCTTCTTTCTATTCCATTTCTGAATTTGTTTTTCCCTGTAAAAGGCAGCGTCTATTCGATCATACTCCTCATAATACACCAATTTTACGGGCAATCTCTTCTTGGTGTGATTGGCTCCTTCTCCGTTTTGATGTTGCATCAATCTTAGTTTTAAATCTTTGGTGCTTCCAGTATAATAAGAATCATCAGAACATATTAAGATATAGGTGTAGGCTTTCATCTTTGCTGTAATTTCATTGCCGGGCTTCGACTCCGCTTAGCCCTCGATTTGTTAGCTTTCCGAACCCTGAGCGTAGTCGAAGGGTGGCGTAGTTGAATGGGAGCGAAGGGTGATTGCCCTTGCTTCAGTCGTTCATCATCCATCACAAAACCTTTGATAATAAACTCCTTCAAAGTTTTTGTAGCCCAAATGCGAAATTGTGTAGCACTAAAACTGTTTACACGGTAGCCAACTGCAATTATGGCATCGAGATTATAATAAGTCGTTTCTGTCTTCTGTGTTTTTCCTTTAATAGCACCATGTTTAGTGGTATGTGCATATTTTGCACACACCACATCTTTATGCAGTTCTCCGTCTTCAAAAATATTAGCAAGATGTCAACTTATCGATGTTCTATCC
>DUVZ01000211.1 GCA_012840785.1 Bacteroidales bacterium | reverse complement strand
AGCACGCAATACCTCATTGAGCTCGTCTATATCACGAACCTCAACTTCTATTTTCAATGATTTGTTTTTTTCTTTCAGATATCTTTTAGCTCCTCTAACTGCGTTCTCTATACCTCCTGCAAAATCGATATGATTATCTTTCAACAAAATCATATCAAACAATCCTATTCTATGATTCACGCCACCTCCCAGCCTCACTGCTTGTTTTTCAAGCATCCGCATTCCTGGAGTTGTTTTGCGTGTATCCAAAACCTTTGCACCAGTTCCTTCTATAAGGGCAACATATCTGTTGGTTGCTGTAGCTACACCACTCATCCGCTGCATAATATTCAGCATTAAACGCTCGGCTTGTAAAATTGATTGTACTTTTCCCTCCACAGTAAAAACCACATCTCTGGGCTTAACTCTTGAACCATCTTTTATAAGAACATCAATTTTAAGTTGTGGGTCAAGCTTATGGAATACTTTTATGGCTACATCAACACCAGCCAATATACCCTCCTCTTTTATCACTAGTGAAACCTTCCCAATTGCAGTGCTAGGAATGCTACACAGTGTAGTATGGTCGCCTTCTCCAATGTCTTCGGCAAATGCTAAATCTATTAATTTATCAATAAGATGTTCCATCTAAGTATCGTTTATTAATTTTAAAAGGAATAAAAACTGAGAGCTTTCCTCAATTTATATTAAACTGCTGAATTTATGGGTGCAAAATTACAAAAAAATAGTTACTTTTGCCGCTTATTTTTTTATAATAGATTAGATTACTACTAAAATATGAAAGCTACACTACTGACAGTTGGTAAAACTGACATCAAATCTATTGCAGTAGAAATAGATAAATATACGAAAAGGATTGCTCATTATCTTCCATTCTCTATAGAGGTAATTCCGGATATTAAAAACAAAAGAAGTTTATCGCAAGCTCAGCAAAAACAGAAAGAAGGCGAGCTCATTTTAAGCAAACTAGATAGATCAAACTATGTAGTACTCCTTGATGAGGGTGGTCAATTATTTTGCTCCAATCAATTTGCTAAACATATAGAAAAGAAAAGGAACTCCATTGTAAATAAGCTAGTATTCGTAATTGGGGGTCCTTATGGCTTTTCGGATGCTGTAAAAGCTAGAGCCAACGAAAAAATATCATTATCAAAAATGACATTTACACACCAAATGGTGCGTCTTATTTTTGTGGAGCAGCTTTATAGAGCTATGACAATTTTGAACAATCACCCATATCACCACAACTAAACCTATAAGCGCCTGTTTTAAAACCTCTATCACTTTTCTATTATATCTATTATTACAAATTATTGCCTCTGCTTTCTTCTCACCTCGTAAATATCACCTCGCTTATCGCGTAGATTTGTCACACTGCCAAACTCGTTCAGCTCACGCAGCAAATCCAAATCAAGGTCAGCCACCACTATCATCTCTGTATTAGGGGTAGCTTCTGCTTTAATTCCATCTGCAGGAAAGGCAAAATCGCAAGGGGTGAAAACCATCGATTGTGCATACTGTATATCCATATTTTGCACTTTGGGCAAATTGCCAACCGAGCCTGCAATAGCAACATAGCACTCATTTTCGATAGCACGTGACTGAGCACAGTTTCTTACACGCGAATAGGCATTTTGAGTATCAGTTAAAAAAGGAACGAATAAGATATCCATGCCATCCTCTGCCATGATTCTACTTAACTCTGGAAACTCCACATCATAGCAAATAAGCACCCCTATCTTGCCACAATCTGTATCGAAAGTTTGAAATTTATCTCCACCCTGCAGCCCCCATACTCGCTTCTCTTCGGGTGTTACATGTATTTTTTCGTATCGTTCGGTTGTGCCATCTCTCCTACAAAGATATCCAGCATTGTAAAGTCTACCATCTTTCATCTCTGGCATACTCCCCGAAATGATATTGATATTGTACGACACCGCAAACTCTGACAATCTGTGCATAATAGGTTCGGAATATTTTGCTAGCTCTCTAATAGCTCCAGACTCGGTCAAATGATTATAATCTGACATAAGAGGTGCGCTGAAATACTCTGGAAACAACACAAAATCTGACTGATAACGTGAAACTGTATCTACAAAATACTCTACCTGCTCCATCACATCGTCTAAATTTCTATATAAACGCATTTGCCATTGGATAAGTCCTACCCTCACAACTTTTTGGGTAAAAATGGGTTTCTCCTCTGGCTTTTCGTAATAAATATTCTTCCACTCCATTATTACGCCATAACTTCCAGAAGCTTCATCACCCTTCAGATAATCTTTGACAATCTTAACTGGATGAAAATCATTAGCCATCTGAAAGTCGAAAACAGTGTCGTGAATCTCCTTTCTACGAACTTTGCTCACATACTCTTGAGGGGTGTATTCAAGCGAGTATCTATGATAGTTAGGAATTCGTCCTCCAAAAACAATTCCCTTCAAATTTAACTGCTCGCAAAGCTCTTTTCGGTAGTCGTAAAGCCTTCTACCAAGCCTCAAACCACGATAAGTTTTTTGTATAAACACCTCAATACCATACAACATATCACCATTGGAGGTGTGAGTGCCAAAGTTTTCATTGTCTGTTATTATATTATAGGTGT
>DUVZ01000210.1 GCA_012840785.1 Bacteroidales bacterium | reverse complement strand
CGCACCCACTCATCAAATATGGTGCACAAGAAGTTGCCCCACTGTTTTGCCGACACGCTAAAGGGCGCCAACTCTGCCTGTTTGTCTTTTGCACTAGCAAGTGAGGTGAGCGCCTCTTTGTCATCCTTCAGTCGCTCCACAATAGGTGCAAACTGCAAGAACTCGCATCCAATTTCCTTGAAAAAATTATAAAACTCCAACGGATAGTCGGCATTGTAGTCGTTCACAACAGCCATACAGTTGTATTGTACTCCATGTTTTTTTAGCAATTTAATGCCCTGCATCACTTTGTGATACGATGGGGCACCCATTTTATTTCTTCTATACTCGTCGTGAAAATCTTGTGGACCATCAATTGAAATTCCCACCAAGAAATTGTTTTCTCTAAAAAACTCACACCACTCATCGGTAAGCAATGTGCCATTGGTTTGTATTGAATTATCAATTTGCCTGCCTCGTCCGTACAGTTTTTGCAGCTCCACTGCTCGTTTGTAGAACGAGAGTGGACGCATCAATGTTTCGCCGCCATGCCATGTAAACATTACCTGGGGCATGGTTCGCGACTCGATATACTCTTTTGTAAACCTTACCAACAGCTCCTCGCTCATCACATGGCGTGGATTGTGAGTGTAGAGTTTCGACTTTTCTAAATAGTAGCAATAGTTGCATGCTAAGTTGCATAATGCTCCTACAGGCTTTAGCATTACATATAATGGTTTCGAAAATGGTGCAAATGTTGTCATATTTTTATTGTTTTGATAGAAACAAAAGTAAGTAAATAAGACCAATTGAGTGATTTATTCCTATCAATAATTGTGAAATTTTTGATTGATAGCTACACATTAACTATGAGCTAGTAATTTTAGCTCGTATCTTATTAAATAACAACTTTACCATTTTATTATCTCACATCAATAGCGATGAGAACACTTTAATAATGCAGGCTAACACAAAATAATTATGAGTTTATTGAAGTAAACCATATTTTGTGTAGCGATTATTGAACAAAATCTACTAATTATTGGTTGTATTCTTATAAATAATAAATAGTGAGATAACGGCTTCTTTTTTCGGCTTACGGTTAAAAAGCAGATATGTTGTCTTTTACAATTTGAAGTTTTAATAGATATACAAAAAATCAGGAAAATGATAAATAGAGAAGCATTGGTTAACGTTGGTTTATTGGTTTTAAGAGTAGGTATTGGAATAATATTCGTTTTTCATGGATTGCCTAAATTAATGGGAGGAGTAGAAACTTGGACACAACTTGGATCTACCATGTCGGTTATGGGAATTACATTTGCTCCTGTCTTTTGGGGTTTTATGGCTGCTGCTACAGAGGTAGGTGGCGGATTGTTTATTATATTCGGATTGCTGCATAGACTTGTAGCTCTAATGCTTATATTTACAATGGTGGTTGCCTTGCTAGTTCATGTTGCAGCCGGCGACCCATTTGCAGTATACTCCAACGCACTTAAAGCTTTGGTTGTGTTTGTTGCTTTTGCAATATCTGGTCCGGGTATTTATTCGCTTGACTATAAGTTTTTTAGAAGAATTGCTTAATAGTAAATTGGTAAAATGATTGCGGGCTCTATATATTTATATAGAGTCGCTTTTTTATGCAGTTAATTTAAAGTTTTTGCAATCAAATCCACCCTCAAATCTTCATTAAAAATTCTGTTTTCGCTTCTATCTGGGTGTTTTATCTCATGCTCATATAACTTTCACTTTTGTGCAAGTATCAATTTGTAAATCATAGTCTACTATTAGTTGTAATTTACTCGTAGATGTGGCATTAAATAGTTGGAGATTAAATCTACCACAGCAGATTGGGCATTCATGCATTGAAAATTGAATCTATCGTGGTAGATTGAAAATTCATACTATAAAAACTGAATCTACGATCGTAGAAACGCTTTAAAATGGTAAAATGCTGATTTTCTCTAAAAAATATGTGGATAAAAAGTCACGAAAAAATAAAAAAAACAGTCTAAAAATAAAAAATTGACTGATAAAGAGAGAACCCCCTATTTAAAATTGGAATTTTAAGGCATGAATGGCGCAAGTTTGGACAACAAAACAAAAATAACCTTTTTCAAAGCAGATCTACCATGGTAGATACAAGTTTCAACTGTTTTAAGCATTTTGTAGACCTACAAAATACTTTGAAAAGATATGTCGATAAATTACCAAATATACATCGGCTAAAATAAACAATTATTTTTGCAACTGGAAACAAAACAGAGTTGTTATATTTGAGTTGTCAATCTATATAAATTGCTAGAAGTTGGAAATAGAGGTGTATGATGTGTGTTTTTATAGAAAAGTATAGACATAAAAAAAGGGTAAGCTTACTACATCGCGCCGCTACAACCAATTACCCTTGCTGCGATCAAGCCCTGGGGGAGTTCATTGGGAGCTGGCCGTGTAGGACTTACCCAACTGCAAAGAT
>DUVZ01000209.1 GCA_012840785.1 Bacteroidales bacterium | reverse complement strand
CTGTGCAATAAGTTAGATAGGCGGTTGGTTCACCATTTTATATAGTGCAAAAGCTATATTATTGTATGCAAAAGTTAACTATCTGCAAGAAAACACTCAAAGCAGCATGCAATACATGCAATTCTTTATCGCAATTGGAATAACATACTTTACTTTATTAGAAATCCTCCATCACAATTGGACTATTGGCTAATCTATTATTGGAATTGTGATAGAACAATTTGGCTGAAAAATATTCTGTCACTCCTTTTATTGACCTGTTTCATTATTTGCCATTCGAGTCCTCAACTGTTTGTATATTAGTAGTGTACAACGATAAGAGTGCGTTATGTTGTAATTTGATGTATGCTTATATTACGTGTGCTAAGCGATTGTAAGGAGCAGGAACAATTGGAAGAAGCACATTCTTATATTTTAGCTGCACTGTTTTTACATAAAATATAGATGCATATTTTTTAACTATACTGTTAATGAATGTTTTGGTTTGTAATAGCTATTGAATATAAACCATATGAATCTAAACTATACAGATATCAGTTCTTTTAGCTTTCCAAGAACATTAAACTCTCATTTTAATCGACAAATAAAGTATAAATTAGTATTTTTGTCAATCTGAAATAAATTCAAACAACCTTTGTTTGAAATGTTTGTAATAGTGCTATCAAATAAATAAGATATTTATCATGACACAAGAACTAGTTATTTATAATACGCTCAATCGCGAAAAAGAAGTTTTTAAACCCTTACATGCACCCCATGTGGGCATGTATGTTTGCGGTCCTACAGTATATGGCGACCCGCATTTGGGGCATGCTCGTCCAGCAATTACTTTCGATTTACTTTTCCGTTATCTACAACACATTGGCTATAAAGTGCGCTATGTGCGCAATATTACCGATGTAGGCCATTTGGAGAGTGATGGAGATGAGGGAGAAGATAAAATTGGCAAAAAAGCACGCTTAGAAGAGTTAGAGCCTATGGAGGTGGTGCAGTTCTACACCAATAGTTATCACAAAGCTATGGACTCGCTCAATGTCTTACGCCCTTCTATAGAGCCAAGTGCATCGGGCCATGTAATGGAGCAGATAGAAATGACGCAAGAGATATTGGATAAAGGTTTTGCTTATGAAAGCAATGGGTCGGTATATTTTGATGTAGAGAAGTATAACAATTCCTATGATTATGGAATCTTGTCTCGTAGAGACATTGATGAGATGCTAGAAACAACCCGTGAACTAGACGGGCAAGATGAAAAACGCAGAAGTGCAGACTTTGCACTTTGGAAAAAAGCAGCTCCCGAGCATATTATGCGTTGGAAATCGCCATGGAGTGTAGGTTACCCAGGTTGGCATATAGAGTGTTCGGTAATGAGTACTCGTTATTTGGGCGATGAGTTTGATATTCATGGTGGTGGTCTCGATTTGTTATTCCCTCATCACGAATGTGAGATAGCACAAAACACAGTAGTAAATGATAAACCATCGGTTCGTTATTGGATGCACAATAATATGATTACTGTAAACGGAACAAAAATGGGTAAGTCGATGGGTAACTTCATCAATCTTGAGGAGTTTTTTAACGGCACTCACCGTCTATTAGACAAAGCCTATGAGCCGATGATTATCCGATTCTTTATATTACAATCGCACTATAGAAGCATGGTTGATTTTAGTGTTGATGCTTTGCATGCTGCTGAAGTTGCACTAAAAAGATTACTCGATGCATCTAAACATATTGACAATATACCTGTAAGCGACACTTCAACTGTTGAGGTGAAAGCGTTGCGTCAGAAATGTTACGATGCAATGAACGACGATTTGAATACACCCATATTGCTTTCACATCTTTTTGAAGCAACACGTATAATTAATTCAGCAATTGCGGGTATTGAAAAACTATCGCAAGAAGATTTAGATGAACTAACTTTCTTGTTCAACACATTCTTATTCGAATTGTTAGGAATTGAAGACAACTCTGCACTAAAAGATACCAGCTACGAAGCTTTTGAAAAAGCTGTGAATATGTTGTTGGAGATGAGACAAGAAGCAAAACGCAACAAAGATTGGGCAACATCCGATAAAATACGCGACGACCTTACTAAAGCAGGATTTGTAATT
>DUVZ01000208.1 GCA_012840785.1 Bacteroidales bacterium | reverse complement strand
CCCCTGCCGAGATTCGTTATACAAGAGATAAATCCACACCCACAAGAGCATCCTATCTTTACATAGAGCCATTTGCTATAACCGACTCGGCATATATTACAGCTCAAATATTTCAAAATGGCGAGGCTGTGGGCAAGCCTGTTACACGTCGATTCGATTATCATCGTGCTATTGGAAAAGCCATTACCTACAACATCCCCATCAATCAATACTATCCAGCTGGAGGACAAACAGCATTGGTTGATGGTCGCAATGGTGGACTCTCGCATGGCGATGGTCGTTGGCAAGGTTTCACAACAGGGGTGGATGTAACTATTGATATGGGAGAAATAACAACTTTAAGTAGCATTAGCGCACAATTTATGCAAAGCATCGGTCCACATATTTGGTTTCCAGAATATGTAAAAATTTCTGTGTCTAACGATAACGATAATTTCACCACAATTAAGCACGATAAAAACACTATCTCTCGCCAAAAGCCAGGTACAATATTCGAAACTTTTGGTTGGCAAGGCGCTATTGAAGCACGTTATATTCGTTACGAAGCACCAGCAATCAGTATCAAGGGTGGGGCTTGGGTGTTTATTGATGAAATTGTTGTTTGGTAGTATTAACTTTTATCCTTTATCGATAAGAGGCTCAATCTTGTTTACAAACAATTTGTGAAAAGCCTCCTTAATCTCATCACGCACTCTTATATATTCGCTCCAAATAAACTCATCCGTCCCCACAGCATCCGATGGATCGTCAAAACCAATATATAGGCGTTGTTTTACTTTCCCTATGAATGTGGGGCAAGCCTCATTTGCGCCTCCACAAACGGTTATTACATAGTCCCACTCATCGTTTAGGTATTTATCTACCCAATCCGAAGTGTGTCCACTAATATCGATGCCAATTTCAGCCATTGCTTTTACAGCACCGGGGTTTAATCTACCCGAAGCTTCTGTTCCAGCCGAACGAACTGTAATATCCTTGCTAAACGATTGCAAAAAACCATGGGCCATTTGGCTGCGGCAACTATTGCCAGTACATAAGATTAGTATTTTCATAATTTGTTTTATTTAGTTAAAAGTATAAATAGATAAGTAAGCTCACTCTATCACCCCTTATTTTTTACCCATTTATAACGCTCCAAATATCAATCCCGAAGCCGTAGCCATAACCACCACCAGCGCTACATACACCAATGTTTTTTGCGTACCCAATACGCCACGAATCACCAACATATTAGGAAGCGAAAGCGAGGGTCCAGCCAGCAGTAATGCCAAGGCAGGACCTTTACCCATTCCTGCTGCCATCAATCCTTGAAGGATAGGCACCTCGGTTAGCGTTGCAAAGTACATAAAAGCTCCCACAATTGAGGCAAAGAAGTTAGAGAAAAGTGAGTTTCCCCCAACAAGATTAGCAATCCACTCGTTGGGAATGATACCAGCTATGGCTGTATCGCCATGAGTAGAGCCCAATAGGAAACCCGCTAAGAGAACACCTATACCCAATAGAGGCATAATTTGTTTGGCAAACTCCCACGATGCAATAGTCCACTCTTTGTTGTCTTCATCCTTTTTGTCTATCAGCGTAATTACACTTAGTGCTCCAATACCAACTACCATTGGAATAAGAGGAGACGAGCTTAAGAAAGCAGATGCCCCAGTAGCAATAACTGCTAAAAGCACATGTTGCCATTTAATTTTTAAAATAGCAATAAGAGAGTACACTAATAGTAGTCCAAAGGCTGATGTAATGTGCCATTTATAAGCCCATAACCAATACCATAGTCCACTTGTTACACCCTCTGCTGGTTTTCCCCAGTTGGCAAAAACAAGAATCAACACAAGGGTGAAGAAATGAAAAGCAGTTTGCCACATAGGTCGCTTCTCTGGAATATCAGGAAAACTCATCTGCTCTTCACGCTTAACTTTCTCCTCCTTGCGATAGATAAAAGACATGGCAGAACCTATAACAATAGAGAACACTACTGCACCTACCACACGGGCTATTCCCATTTCAAAACCCAGAATGCGAGCAGTGAGTATAATGGCAAGAATATTTATAGCAGGTCCAGAATAGAGAAAAGCAATTGCAGGTCCCAGTCCAGCTCCTCGCTTATGAATGCTTGAAAACAAGGGCAAAATAGTACAGCTACAAACAGCCAATATTGCTCCGGATAGAGATGCAACCGTGTAGGCTATCCATTTTTTTGCTTTTGCACCAAAATACTTCATCACAGCTCCTTTGCTCACAAATACTGCTATCACTCCTGCAATAAAAAAGGCAGGAAGCAAACATAGTATTACATGCTCTTGAGCATACCATTTGGCAAGGTCGAACATTGCCAATATGGCTTCGGTAAAGCGTGCACTCTCTATAGGCATAAAAAAAGCAAAGAGGAAAACTGCTGTTATCCAGCCTAAAATTTTTAATTCCTTTTTTAGTTCCATTTTTAAATAGATTTTTTATTAAGAGAGCAATTCTTTAAGCTCCTTCTCGCTTGGCACTCTTCCGCTTATTACCACTTTTCCATCAACTACCAATGCAGGAGTGCGATTTACTCCATACTCCATAATCTTCATTATGTCTTCTTCTTTCTCTATGTTGGCGTTGATGCCTAACGCTGCAACAGCTTCTCTTGTTGCTTGCTCCAATTCGTTGCACTTTTTGCAACCTGTTCCTAATACTTTAATTTGCATGATGTATCAATTTTAAATCTGATTTATGTTTTAGTTGTTACAAGTTCTCATTTCGTAAAACAACGAACAGTATAGGTAAATTTTTTTATAATCCTAAGAACTCTTTGAAAAGTAGCTGAGCCTCTTTCCAATTCTCTTTATTCAGACAGTATCTAATTCTTGGAGATTCAATCTCGCCTTGAATCAATCCTGCATCTCTTAGCTCTTTTAGATGCTGCGATAGGGTTGATTTTGCAATAGGGAGGTCTTGACTCAAGTCGCCACTATAGCAACAGCTCTGTTTCGAAAGCAGTTCCAAAACATACATTCTCACAGGGTGTCCCATTGCTTTGGCATATCGTGCCATTCTTTGCTGCTTGTCTGTTGTTGCTTTTTCTATACTCATTGTTCGTTGATTTGCGAACAAAGGTAATAGGTTTTTTTTAATTACAAAAGATATCTTCGAAATATATCTATTCGTTTTATAGAAATAGTAAAGTGATAGATTTTTTATCCTAGAGGCTCTCCATTTACTCATGGCATCTATTAGGTAATTTATCGACATGTTTTTTCAAAGCATTTCGGAGGCCTCCGAAATACCTAAAAGAGTTGAAACTTGAATCTACCACGGTAGATCTACTTCGAAAACTTATTATTTTATCTTGATATTCAAATTTGCTCCGATTGATGTTCTGAAATTATAAT